>NZ_JAIJHU010000109.1:0-2703 GCF_022723415.1 Barnesiella sp.
GTTCCTGACTCGATAATTCCCGGATATATTATCGGTTATTTTTAACTATAAGTAAGTGGTGGGAGGCCAGACCTTGAGATGAGGTTTGCCTCCCTTTTTATAGCCATTACTTAGTAATACCTTCAATGATATTGACCAGAAATGCCTTTGACCATTATGACCGCAGCTTCAAACGATTACTTATTACGGATATTCTTAATAGAGTTAATATTTCGTCTCATTTATTTAATGTAAACTTACATTTTGGATAATTAGAGCAACCATAAAATGAGCCATATCTACCTTGACGCAATACTAACTTCCCGCCACATTGTGGACAAACTCCTTGTTTTATAGAGGTCTTGGCTCTGTATTGCCTGTTATGAACATTGTATTTGTGTCGTTTAATTTCCTGCTTGCTTGCAATGGTATAATGTTTTTCAATAGCATTGACAATCCAATTTACTTGAGATGAGTTCAAAATAGCATGACGATATTGAGATATCGCATAATTTAAGTTGTATCTGTTTACCACAATATGATTTTCTACATGAACTTTTAAATCTGCCGAATTGTCGAAAACAACAATAGGAACAAACGGAATGTCAAAAGAGCATTTGAGCAAATAGCGAAGGAATCTCACGTGCCCCTCATTCTGCTTTATCGGATTATAAAATTGGTGCTTGCTCTTATAGATAACTTGTGTCCAATGCTCTGAATTTTCTCCACCCAATATCCATCCTTTGTAACCTTTAGTCTCTATGACGAAGACACCGTAAGGTGAAACGACGATATGATCTATCTGAGTTGAACGCCCATTACTTTCAAACAACAAATCGTTGAAGATAACATATTCATCAGGCAGTTGCAACATTTCCTTATGAACCAACTTCTCTGAATACTTGCCTTTCCACATAGGCATCTTCAATTTTATGAAAATTGCCAATGCGAAGAAAACCACAAAAAATACTATTACCATTTTCTATCAATCTAATATATTCGATTATTATATTATGAAGAACGGAACAATAACAGAAATATTGCACTTGTTTATAGAATTCATTTTTTTACCAAAATCGTTTTGTTCTGTTAAAGGATAGTTAAATATCAAGGGTTTACTAAAAAAACTATCTCGAAAATTTGGAACTTAACTCAAAAACATCTATATTTACAAAAGTTTTCGCATATATTTGTTTAAGATGGGGTGAGTCGTGAGACCGAGCCCCATCTTTTGTTATATAAGGAGGTATTATAGCCATTTGTTTAGTAATACCTCAAATGATTTTGACCAGTAATGCCTATGACCATTATGACCGCAGGTATAATGAAAGAATAATATTGCTTATGTTCTTAGGTTTATTAAAGAAATACACCCCCTATAATCATTTCGCTTTCCCTTTTATTATTTTACGATATTTTCCATTAGAGGTTTTAACTATATATAGACCATTAGCAGGCTCATTTACTTTGATACCATATATGTTATAATAAGATTCTTCGAAATCATTGTCAATGGATTGTTCTTTTATCTTTATTCCAGTGTTTACTTTTGTTTGCTTGAATATTGGTCGAATATTTTGATTATAACAACGTACATTAGAAGTTATATACTTGGCGTCAGGTAACAAAACGCACAAAGTCCCTCCCTCTGTTTTCGAATGTAAAGTAGAACTCCAATAATAGCAGTTGTTGCTATAGACGCCTCTACCTCCTGGCATTAAATAACCATTCTCAGGCAAAAATATACTATTACCATTGGGTCCTGTAATTCTATATCCGTTAGTACCACTAATATTTTCTCTATTCCATTCACATTTGTCAATTAGTTCATTGAACTGATCGTCTGAAGGTAATTGCCATCCAGAACCTAATAAAACGTGTGCTTGGTCAAATGCAGAACCTGCAATATCTTTATTCTTAAAAAAACCGGCCGCATAAATAGGATCTAAGTCTCCGCCACATAAATAATCTTCGCATAAGTAATCGCTCCACCCATTAGGGGCTTGTTGAGTAGCCCCCCAAGGAATCCAAGTACCCATTTTTTCCGGTGCTTCTGCTCCTATATTACGATTTGCCCAAAGTACGCTTAATCCAAGATCTATAGCATCAGAAGGAATATTACTATTACTAAACACAATTCTAACATATGTACTGTCAGAATTATTTAATAAAATATATTGTCCATTATTTATGTTTTCTGTAACATCTTTTCCATTTACATATAATTTTAGCACCCATTCGTTTAAATCGGGATGAAAATTAAGAATCGATTTGTAATTTTTATCGACATAAAAGTGTTTTTCCCCATTGTGTACGCTAACTTTCCCCAATACCACATTTCCGGAACCGGTAACATTAATAGACAAGTAATTTTTTTGAATGTTGTGCGATGTTACAGGACGAATAAACATACCCAGATATTTATCGCTAAATAATGGACCTATATAATCTTGATTGTTAAAGTTTAAAGCTCCAGCATAGCGTTTATACTCTCCTTCTGTTGAAGTCCAGTATGAACCAGAGTTAGAGTCAATATTGTCAGAAGGAAGAAATATAGAATTTCCATTGTAACCTGTAATTTTCATACCAGATATTCCTTCATTATCTATCCATTCCCAGTTACAATTATCTACCAATTCGCGAGCTTCCTTAATTGTTGGCATACGCCAGTTATCGCCCCATAATTCATGTGCTACATCATATTCTGTTTTACTTATATCTGAC
>NZ_JAIJHU010000110.1:0-2692 GCF_022723415.1 Barnesiella sp.
AGACCGTATAACCGTTGTTCTATCGGCATCTGCTATGAGGGTGGTTTGGATGAACATGGTAAACCATGCGATACTCGTACGCCTGAGCAGACGGAAAGAATGGTTGATGTCTTGACGAGGCTTCATAAACTGTTCCCGAAAGCGAAGATTGTGGGGCATCGTGACTTGCCTGGCACTACACCGAAGGAGTGTCCTTGTCTGGATGCTAATCATATCTTCGGTTACATTGAGGATATTTAGTCTCTCCTAAATATATCTCGTGTATATACCTTATCCTCTACATCGTCAAGGCACGGGTCATAGCGGTTGGCTATAATCGCATGGCTCTGTGCCTTGAATATGTTCATATCATTCACAACCTTACTTCCGAAGAAAGTACTACCATCTTCGAGTGTAGGCTCATAAATAATCACCTCTGCGCCCTTTGCCTTGATACGTTTCATAATACCCTGAATGGCACTCTGACGGAAATTGTCTGAGTTTGACTTCATGGTCAAACGATATACGCCTATCACGCAGTTATGCTCCTTGCTTGCATCATAGCTGTTATCATCAGCATAGCTATAGTAACCAGCCTTCTGAAGAACGGCATCAGCGATATAGTCCTTTCGTGTACGGTTACTCTCAACGATTGCCTCAATCAGGTTCTCTGGCACATCGGCATAATTTGCCAAGAGCTGCTTGGTATCTTTTGGCAAGCAATAGCCACCATAGCCGAAGCTTGGATTGTTATAGTGTGTACCGATACGTGGATCGAGTCCTACTCCATCGATCATGGCCTTGGTATCGAGACCTTTGACCTCGGCGTATGTATCAAGCTCGTTGAAGTAGCTTACACGTAAAGCCAGATAGGTATTGGCAAAAAGCTTCACAGCCTCGGCTTCCTTCATGCCCATGAAAAGCGTGTCGATGTTTTCCTTGATGGCTCCTTCCTGCAAAAGGGCAGCAAAGGTTTTGGCTGCTTCCTTCATTTCCTCGACATCGGTAACGCTCATGATAGCTTCGTTTTCCTCTGCAAACTCAGGGCGGTCGATAATCTTGGGATAGCCAACGATGATACGGCTTGGATAAAGGTTGTCGTAGAGCGCCTTGCTTTCACGAAGGAACTCTGGAGAGAAAAGGAGATTGAACTTCTTGACTCCCTTCTTGGCATACTTCAGGTAAAGGCTGCGGGTATAACCCACTGGAATAGTACTCTTAATAACCATCACAGCGTCTGGGTTCACTTCCAATACCAGGTCAATCACTTCTTCGACATGGGTTGTATCGAAGTAGTTCTTTACTGGGTCGTAGTTGGTTGGTGCAGCAATCACCACGAAATCTGCATCCTTATAGGCTTCCTTGCCATCAAGGGTTGCTATCAGATTCAGTTTTTTCTCTTTCAAATACTTCTCAATGTAATCATCCTGGATGGGAGAAATCTTATTGTTGAGTTTCTCCACCTTTTCTGGGATTACATCTACAGCTGTTACATGATGGTGCTGAGATAACAGGGTTGCTATACTCAGACCTACGTAGCCTGTTCCAGCTACTGCTATTTTTATATCGTTGAAATTGTTCATAGATTTCTATTTTATGTTTTAATTATAATGGTTTTTCGACTCCCCTGTCCCCCCTCTTGCGAAGAGGAGATCCTTAACCCACTCCCAAGCCCTCGCCCTTTCCAAAAGGGCAAGAGATGTAACCGCTCCTCCTGTCGCTCTTAACCGCTTCGCTCTTTGGTTGGCGGACCATCAGAGATCTCGCCAGGGTTGTTTTAGCGGGGATGAACCCGCAGGGGGAAGACTTGCTGAAACTTTTTTTGTGGGACGGGAATGTTTTTTGTTGGTTTTAACGCAATAGGCTTCATTCCTTCCCGAAGCCTATTTCATCGACCAACGAAGCTTACTTCATCGCCCATCGAAGCCTGCTTCATTTTTTCACACGTTTTTCAAGCTTTTATGATTGATATTATAATGCTCGCCTACCACATATTCACTATGGTCTAAATCGTCTGTGATATAGGAGGTGGTGTAGATGACTTGATAGCTATCCGTATCGTATCGATCCTTCAATCGGGCAATCAATGTTTTTTGGAATTTCCGTGCTCGATCTTCCTCTATTCCCTTATCCTCCATGTTGTCGGCAAAGATGAAACGGGGATAGCGCATCCAGTCGATGTCCAGTGAGGCAAAGAAGAGGGAGAAGCGTGCCACCAACTTCAGGAAGAATGCGGAGGAGGCACTGTACTTGGCATAGCGGTCTTTCAAGAACACCATGTTGTTTGGGAAATCTACCGTGATATCAGATGGACTTGCTTCCTTGAAGTCTTTCTGTCTGTCCATATCATTATTGAGGAAATAAGCGGCATGTTCCTGTATCTTTTTCATGACTTCAGAGCGGCGATTTTCTTGCTTCGAATGCTTTGCATGGATATAGCTTTTGTTCTTCTCCATCTCTGCTTCAAGCTGTGTCTTCTGGGCTGTCAACTGCTCGTATTTCTCTGCCAGTTCCAGCATCGTATAAAATTGTTGCAGCTCGCCATTCAACTGTCCTTTCTGATAGTTCAAGTCTTCTATGGCACCTGCTACGCTGCTGCGTGCATTACCCAACAACTCGTCGAGATTGTGGCGAGCTGTTTTTCGCTTCACCTTCAGGCTCCTGAGCTTAGCCTTGGCTGTCGTCAGCTCTTCCTTATCCTTGCGAAGGATAG
>NZ_JAIJHU010000011.1:0-64672 GCF_022723415.1 Barnesiella sp.
GGGAGAGGGTTGATACCTTGATACGTTTTCTCTGTTGCGGATATTTTTTAACCCCTCCGTCACTACGTGCCACCTCCTCTATATTTTGCGTTGCAAAACGCAGGGGAGGAGTGTAGAAATCTTTCGATAACATGGTTCTACTGTTTTTACTCTCCGGCTGTGCTACCTTGCTCTATACTTTGCGTTGCAACCCCCGTAAGGCTACGAGACACGGCTAGGGAGGAGTGTGTGAATGTCTTGCAATGCCGTGGAGTGTAGGGGGGGTAAAGGGACAAATCTCACTGATTTCCTACTGTGCCCGAATAAACCCGTTTCTACCTTTGACTTTCACTATATTTATATAGATACGGTTCGGCATAGTCAAGTCGGAAATATGATTTCCGTTTGTCTTTGCACTCTCTTTTCGCTATCTTTGAGTTGAAACTCGAAGATACCTCCGCTCGGCAGAATAAAATTAAAGCGAGCTTTGTTTTGCTCTGCTCTTGCTTATATGTATCTTTGTCACTATGGAGATAGGGTTCGGTTCGGCATGGTCAAGTCGGAAATGAAATTTCCATTTGCCTCTGCTCTCACCTTTCGCTATCTTTGCATGAAAGAGAGAGGGTATTTTCGATTTCTCTTGGAAAGAACAGGACTTGATATGAGCACACTTGCCGACGTTGTATTACCGCTGCCGTTATATAAATATTTTACGTATCGGATTCCTTCCGATTTGCAGGAGGCTTTGCAAATTGGCAGTCGGGTCGTGGTTCCTTTCGGCAGGAAAAAGTATTATACGGCTATTGTAGTTCGGTTGCACGATGTCATGCCACAGGGATACGAGGTGAAAGAGCTTATTTCGGTGCTTGACGAGCGTCCTGTTTTGCGCCGTCCCCAATTACAGTTCTGGGAATGGATCGCCGATTATTATCTCTGTTCGGTCGGCGATGTGTATAAAGCAGCGTTGCCTTCGGGATTGAAACTCGAAAGTGAAACGACGGTCACGTTGAATACGGATTTCGAGGAACCGGACGATAATCGTTTGAAAGAGCGCGAATGGATGCTGTTGGCGGCATTGGGCAAGAAGTCACGCATGACCGTGCAGGAACTCGAAAAGGAGAGCGGAATGCGCAATATTTTACCTACTTTGCGGGTGTTGCTCGAACGAGAGGCTGTTTTTGTCTCCGAACAGTTGAAGACGAACTACCGTCCGAAAACGGAAACTTATATTCGTTTGACGTTCCAACAAGGCGATGATGCGGCTTTGCGCCATGCGTTTGAATGCGTGAAGCAAGCCAAGAAGCAGGAGACGATGCTACTGTCGTTTCTCGATTTATCTTTGTTTATGCAAAAGGGAAAACTGAGAGAGGTTTCCCGGAAGAGCTTACTCGATCGTTCGGGAATGTCTTCGGCGGTTTTGGGTGCTATGGTCGAGAAGGGGCTGTTCGAACCGTATAAGAAAGAGATAAGTCGTTTCGAGGCAGAGGTTTATACTGTTCAAGAGGCTGCTCCGTTGAGCGATGCCCAACAAGTTGCATATCGGCAAATATCTGATTCATTTAAAGAGCATTCCGTCACGTTGTTGCATGGAGTCACATCGAGCGGGAAAACAGAGATTTATGCTCATTTGATAGACCGTGTTCTGCACGAAGGCAGGCAGGTATTATACTTGGTTCCCGAAATAGCATTGACGACACAGTTGACGAATCGTTTACGCAAAATTTTCGGGGATAAATTGATGATTTATCATTCGAAGTTCTCGGATAACGAGCGGGTGGAGATTTGGAATACATTGCTCGACGACCATTCTCCCCGAATCGTTTTGGGTGTGCGGTCTTCCATTTTTTTGCCGTTCGGCGATTTGGGATTGGTAATTGTCGACGAGGAGCATGAAACTTCGTATAAGCAGTACGACCCGGCTCCCCGTTATCATGCTCGTAATGCGGCGATCGTTTTGGCGTCGATGCATGGGGCTAAGACTTTGTTGGGAACGGCTACCCCGGCTGTCGAAACTTATTTCAATGCGAGGCAGGGGAAATATGGTCTGGTAGAATTGAAGAGTCGATTTAACGATGTGGAGTTACCCGAAATTATCCCGGTAGATGTGCGGGAGATGAGGAAAAAGAACCGTATGCGAGGGAATTTTACACCTGAATTGCTCAATCGCATGCAGATTGCTTTGGACGGGGACGAGCAAGTTATTTTGTTTCAAAATCGGCGGGGATTCGCGCCCATGGTGGAATGTAAACAGTGTGCATGGGTTCCCAAGTGCGAACATTGCGATGTGAGTCTGACTTATCATAAGCGTTTTAATCAGCTGACGTGCCATTACTGCGGTTTTACGTATGAGATACCGAAAGTGTGTCCGGCTTGCGGACAGCCTACGATCGGGGTGATGGGTTTCGGAACGGAACGGATAGAGGAGGATATTGCTCAACATTTCCCGAATATACCGGTATCTCGTATGGATTTGGACACGACCCGTTCCCGTAGTGCTTATGAGCAGATCATCGAAGATTTTTCAAAGAAAAAGAATAAAATCCTTATCGGCACGCAAATGATTACGAAGGGATTGGACTTCGACCATGTGAGCGTGGTGGGGATATTGAGTGCCGACTTGATGATGAATTATCCCGATTTCAGAGCCCATGAGCGAGCTTTCCAGATGATGGAGCAAGTTTCGGGACGAGCCGGTCGGAAAAATCGGAAGGGCGTGGTCGTATTACAGACTTCTCAGCCGGAATCTCCTCTGATACGTCAGGTAATCGCTCATGATTACGAGGGTATGTATAACATGCAGTTATCCGAGCGAAAGGCTTTTTCTTATCCACCTTATACCCGGTTGATATATATTTATCTGAAACATAGGGACGAGACTCTTTTGCAGGAGTTGTCGGTACGATATACATCTCTGTTGAGAGAGGTATTCGGCGCACGTGTGTTAGGCCCCGATAATCCGCCTGTGGCTCGTATTCAGTCTTTATATATACGGAAGGTCGTCTTGAAAATGGAACTTTCGGCATCGATGCCGAAAGTAAAGGAGATTTTGAAACAGGTCTATGAAAATATGTTGGTGGACGACCGGTTTAAGACTTTGTTGCTCTATTATGATGTAGACCCGATGTAGTGTAATCAATAACTAATTTATAATCATATCCATGGAACATAGAAATTTAATTGCCGCTTTGTGTATGATTTCGGCTTTTATTTTGCCAATAAATGCGGAATTGAAGTATGTAGATGCGTCTCGTTTGACGCTCATCGGGAAAGTGATGCCGACTCCCGAAAATGTCTATCACCGGGTCGATACGGTGAAGTATAACGATATGCCGTTTCAAGTAAAGCGGTTGTTTACGCATTCGGCCGGATTGGTCGTTAGTTTTAAGACCAATAGCCCGACGGTTGCCGCTCGTTGGACAACGAAGGGAAAAGGTGTGATGGGAAACGTTACGCCGATATGCGATAGAGGATTGGATTTGTATATGAATGACGGCGGAAAATGGATACCGGTGGGCGCAGGCACTCCGTCGGCAGGAAAAGCGGAGCAAGAGCGGGTCATCACCAAGAATTTAAAGCCGGGGGTACATAGGTTTTTGTTATATCTTCCGTTGTTCGAAGAGGTACGTTCGTTGGAAATCGGAGTAGACGAGGGGTCTTTTATCGAGGCAGAGCCGTCTCCGTTCCGTCATACGGTTCTTATGTATGGATCGAGTATCTTGCATGGGGCTTGTGCCAGTCGTTCGGGGCTGGCGTACCCTGCGCGAATGTCGAGAAATACGGGTATCAATTTCGTGAATTACGGTTTGAGCGGAAACGGTAAAATGGAGGCTGCGGTGGCCGATATGTTGAAAGATATCGATGCCGATGCTTTTATTTTGGATTGTATGCCGAATCCTTCTCCTAAGGAAATCACGGAGCGTACTCAATATTTGGTGAACACGATTCGGAAATATCATCAGGGAACTCCTATTATCATGATAGAGACTTATATGAGGGAAAACGGATACAGTGACCAAGCTGTGCACGATCGTTGTACCCGTCAAGGCGAGGCATTTGTGAAACAGTATGAACTGTTAAAGAAACAAGGTATAAAAGACCTGTATTTGATTCGGGACAATCATGCCATCGGGACAGATCATGAAGGTTCGGTGGACGGTACTCACCCTAACGACTTGGGATTCGATCGTATGGTAGAGCAATACCAACCTCAGATTATGAGGATATTAAAGAAATACGGAATCAAATGATAAAAAGAAAAAGGCTCGAAAAATTCGAGCCTTTTTATGGAAATCGCTTGGAGATGGCGACCTATGGGCGGGATAACGCTCGTTTGATTCCTTTAACAACCAATGGTTCCATAACTTTGTATCCGTCGAGGTTGGGGTGGACGCTATCCCTGCCGTAATTGGGGTTTAACCCTTTTTGTTCATCGACAAGGGCGGTATAAAAATCGACGTAAACCAATCGTTTCGAGCGGGCGTAATCTTTAATGAGTTCGTTCAAGGCAATAATCGTATCTGCCGGTTGGACTTCGGGAGACCAGCCGTATCGATTGGCAGGGAGTACGGAACATAAGACGACTTTTATATGGTTGGCTTGTGCCAGTTCTGTCATGGATTTGATATTGTCCATGATCATATCGATATTCGTCGGGCCGGTATTCCCGGCTATGTCGTTTGTCCCGGCCAATATGACGACTGCTTTGGGAACCAGATGTATCACGTCTTGTCGGAATCGCAGAAGCATTTGAGAGCTGGTTTGTCCGCTGATTCCTCTTCCGATGTAGTCATTTTCGGAAAAGAATTGCGGATCCAGAGAAGCCCAATTTTGTGTAATTGAATTACCCATGAAGACAACCCAATTTTTACGGGCATCTTCCGAGTCGTTTTTCCTCATTTCCATAATAGCTTTGTTGGCATCGCGATAACGATTCAGATTGGGCCAATCTTGCGCTGCGCATTCAAGAGTCAGTATTGCTGTAAAGAATATGAATGGTAAAGAAAGTTTCGATAGAAGTTTCATGGTATTTAAAATGAAGTAAGAACACTCCATTCGGAGTGTTCTTGAAATGAATAAACGGTGTTAATAAGCAAAGATGGGGTATTCTTTCATCATGCCGTTGACCTTTTCCCGAACGGCTTTGATGACGGCTTCACTTTCTGGATTGGCCAAAACCGTGTCGATAAGTTCTACGATTTCGCACATCATTTCTTCTTTTGCTCCACGAGTCGTTATCGCCGGAGTTCCCACACGGATACCCGATGTTTGGAACGGAGAGCGGCTATCGAACGGAACCATGTTTTTATTCACCGTGATGTCGGCTTGAACCAATGCTTTCTCGGCGACTTTTCCTGTCAATTCGGGGAATTTGGTACGCAAGTCGATGAGCATGCAGTGGTTGTCAGTACCGTTGGATATGATTTTGTATCCTTTATCCATGAATGCTTTTGCCATAGCAGCGGCATTTTTCTTCACCTGAGTCTGGTATTCGATGTATTCGGGTTGCAGGGCTTCGCCGAACGATACAGCTTTAGCTGCGATAACGTGTTCAAGCGGACCACCTTGTACTCCCGGAAAGACTGCCGAATCGAGTAATGCTGACATTTTCTTTATTTCTCCCTTAGGTGTTTTTTTACCCCAGGGGTTTTCAAAATCTTTACCCATGAGGATAATACCTCCACGGGGCCCGCGCAGGGTTTTATGAGTGGTCGAGGTGACGATGTGAGCGTATTTCAAAGGATTGTCCAACAATCCGGCGGCTATGAGCCCGGCGGGGTGAGCCATATCAACCATAAAAATGGCGCCTATTTCATCGGCTATTTTGCGCATGCGGGCATAGTCCCATTCGCGAGAGTAAGCCGAGGCTCCGCCGATAATCAGTTTCGGACGTTCGCGCAAGGCTACCTCTTCCATCATGTCATAATCGACGTATCCGGTATCTTCTTTCACACTGTACTCCAACGGGTGGAACATCAGTCCGGAGAAATTTACGGGGCTTCCGTGCGAAAGGTGGCCTCCATGTGAAAGGTTCAGCCCCAAGAATTTGTCACCGGGGTTCAACACGGCCATGAATACGGCCATGTTTGCTTGTGCTCCCGAATGCGGTTGAACATTCGCCCATTCGGCATTGAACAGTTTCTTGATACGGTCGATAGCGACTTGTTCGCTTTGGTCTACCACTTCGCAACCTCCGTAGTAGCGTTTCCCGGGATACCCTTCGGCGTATTTGTTGGTCAGGCAAGAACCCATTGCCTGCATGACCTGATCGCTGACAAAGTTTTCCGAAGCAATCAATTCAATGCCTTTTCGTTGTCGTTGATTCTCTTTTTCAATGATGTCGAAAATAATGTCGTCTCTTTTCATATTGTGTTGTGTATTAAAAGTTTTTACCATAAATATCCTATTGAAATGCTCAATTCGTTGACGGCTCTGGACAGTTTTACCTGACTGGTTTGGAGCTCATCGGGATTGACTTTGAAAGATAAATCTTTGGAATTTCCCACACAATAGGCATACCGAAAGTCGATGTATAGATGCCCTATGGTGGTGCTCAATCCGCCGATCAAATAGAATGAAAAGCTGTTAGGGGATTCATCGTAGATTAGGTTGCGGAATGAACCTCCCGTAGTGCTTATTCCGCTTGTTTCATTAAAGATGTAGGAAACCCGGGGACCAGCAAAAAGATTCATGAGGTATGGGCCATGTTTGGTGATGTTATAGCCATATAGTATGGGAACATCGAGGGTATAAGCCGAAGTATTGATTTTACGTAATTCGTAGTCGGGATTATATAGCCGGGTATGGAACTGATGCATGCCCACTTCGAGTTGTATATAATGTTTTTTGAAATTGTATCTTCCTATAAAAGAGCCGGATAATCCCAGCCTCGATTCGGAATCGGATTCGTCGACTTTGTTTCCGTTCAGGGTCAAATGTCTTATGTCGACTAACGGCGCATTGACTCCCAAGCGGATTCCCCAATTGAATCGCTTGCTTACGTTCAATTCTTGTATTTGAGCTTGAACTGTAAGAATCCATAAGAGTGCCATGCAGATAACCGTAGTGATTCTCTTCATACCTGTCTATTTATTTTTTCTTTTGGACAGACCAACCGAATTTCCCTATTTCTTTTCCTATTTCGTAGTAATGCCCGTGGGAATAGACCAATAGATCGGCCTTTTGCATATCGAACGCGCCTGTCTCGGGATTTATATATTTATCATCGGCCAATATGTTTACTACGTCGGATATGAACATATCGTGGGACCCGAGGCTGATAATTTCTCTTACCTTGCATTCTATACAGAGGGGAGATTCCTCGACGTAGGGAGCTTTTACGATTTGAGCGGTTTTCGGAGTGAATCCTGTTTTTTCGAATTTGTTATAATTCTTTCCGGAGGAAACGCCGCACCAATCGGTCGCTTTTGCCATTTGAACGGTCGTGAGATTGATTACGAACTCCATGTTTTTTCTTAGAATCTCGTAGGAATATCTTTCCGGTCGAACGGATATGTAGCACATGGGAGGATTGGTACAGAGCGTGCCGACCCAACTTACCGTAATGAGGTTATACTCTTCGGGCGTATTACCGCAACTGACCAGAACAGCCGGCAACGGGTAGATGGTAGTCCCGGGTTTCCAACTTTGTTTCATATATCGGAAGAATTAACAGATTTCTATTTCTTCTTTGGTTACCGACCGCTCGCAATAATGGCATTTTACTTGGACATCGATTTTGTCGGTCACATGAAATATGGTTTCCATCGGTTCGTTATTCGTGATGCATTTGGGGTTTCCGCAGCGGATAATGCCATGCACGATGTCCGGTAAAGATACTTTCCGTTTTTCGATGACTTGGTAATCGCGGATAATATTGATTTGTGCAGCCGGGGCTACCAATGCGATCTTATTCAAGTCTTCTTCTTTGAAGAAACGGTCGGCAACTTTGATGATACCTTTTTTCCCTATTTTTTTACTGGCTAAGTTATTGCCGATGGTGATGCTGTTCGTACAGTTTTCAAGTCCTAAGATAGACACTACTTTGAATAATTGGCTCGAAGGTATATGGTCGATGACGGTTCCGTTTTCGAGAGCCGCTACTTTTAGTTCTTTTTTTTCGTCGTTCATGATTACCGAAAATAAAAGGGGTTAAACTTCAATTCCTAAAACTTTACAGATAATGGCTTGCCGAGCGAATAGTCCATTTTTGGCTTGTTGGAAATAATAGGCTTTGGGATTGCTGTCGACATCGTAAGAAATTTCATTAACCCGGGGGAGCGGGTGTAAGATTCTCAGATTAGCTTTGCTGTGTTCGAGCATACTGTTGTGCAGCGTATATACGTTTTTAACTTTTTCGTATTCCATGAGGTCGGTGAATCGTTCGCGTTGAACCCGGGTCATGTATAGAATATCCGCTTGATTGATTACCTCTTCGGAAAATTCGGTGTGTTCGAAGTAGGGAATATGATTTTGTTCACAGAAGAGTTTATACTCGATAGGCATTTTCAGTTCATCGGGTGCGACGAAATGAAATGTGGGATTGAAATGAGACATAGCCATCAGCAGGGAGTGTACGGTACGTCCGTATTTTAAATCTCCCACCATAGTAATGTTCAGGTTCGATAGAGTGCCCTGTGTCTTGTAGATGGAATATAAATCGAGCATGGTTTGCGAGGGGTGCTGATTCGCTCCGTCTCCTGCATTGATAACGGGAACGGAAGAAATTTCAGAGGCATAACGGGCAGCACCTTCGAGATGGTGGCGCATGATGATTAAGTCGACATAGTTGCTTACCATCATGATGGTGTCTTTCAGTGTTTCTCCTTTTGAGGAGCTGGTCGTGCTGGCGTCTGAAAATCCAATGACTTTTCCGCCTAATCGGTTGACAGCGGTTTCAAAGCTGAGTCGAGTGCGGGTAGAAGGCTCGAAGAACAGAGTCGCCACGACTTTACCTTCCAGAATTTTTCGATTGGGATTTTCTTCGAATCGACGCGCTTTTTCGAGAAGATCCAGAATTTCTTCTTTTGAAAAATCGGTAATAGATACTAAACTCTCACGTTTCATCGTCGGTATGATTTGTTTTTATATTACAATGCTCGTTAACAAAAAAGCCAACACGACTATAAAAGTCATATTGGCTTTTTATTTTGTTTCTCTTCAAGAGAATATATTTCTTGGCTTTTATAAAAATGCCTGTGCCGTAATGGATTATATGTTTGTTCTTGCCCACTCATTTCACTAAGCAAAGATAGTAAAAAAAGACCGAAAGCCAAGTGTTCAGACATAAAAAATATTCTTTATAAATCTACAAAATGTATTCGGATAAAATATATTTGTTACCTTTGCTTTAACAATTGGCTGCGGATAGAGCGAATGGCTTTTAAGACTTTGTTAATAAATGCATAGATGGAGAGATGAAAGTGGGTAAGTTGAAAAAATCTATCGGGGATACATCGCGTATTGTGCGGTATATGTGGTATGCCTTTGGGGGAATCGTTGTTCTTGTCGTTGCGGCCTTTGCGATGATTGCATGGGGGTGGATAGGATATATGCCGCCGATAGAGGATATGGAAAATCCGAAAGATAAATTCGCCTCGGAGATTTATTCTTCCGATATGGAAGTAATAGGCCGGTTTTATCAAAGCAAGAGTAACCGGGTGTATGTACATTATGATGAAATTTCTCCTTATTTGGTCAATGCTCTTATCGCTACGGAGGACATTCGTTTCAAGGACCATTCCGGCATAGATGTGAAGGCTTTGTTCCGGGCTTTTATCAAACGAGGGCTATTATTTCAAAAGAGTGCGGGGGGAGGAAGTACGATTACCCAACAGTTGGCCAAACTCCTTTATTCTCCTAATGCCGATAATGTGGTGGAACGGTTGTTCCAGAAGCCGCAGGAATGGGTTATAGCTGTACAGCTCGAACGTTTTTATACCAAAGAGGAAATCGTGAATATGTATCTGAATCATTTCGATTTCCTGAATAATGCAGTCGGGATACAATCGGCGGCATACATTTATTTTCATACGACTCCCGATAAGTTGAAAATAGAGGAGGCTGCGACGTTGGTGGGTATGTGCAAGAATCCCTCGTATTATAATCCCCGCAGGTTTAACGAACGCACGAGGGGGCGTCGTAACACGGTTTTGAACCAAATGTATAAGGCCAAGTATATTACAAAGGCGGAACTTGACTCTTTACAAGCTTTGCCTTTGGAGCTGAAATATACCCGGGTGGATCATAAAGAGGGGTTGGCTCCTTATTTCAGAGAGCAATTGAGATTGATGATGACGGCAAAAAAGCCTGTGAAATCGGAATATCGGGGGTGGGAAGCTCAAAAATTCATAGACGATTCCATTGCTTGGGCGAATAATCCGTTGTATGGTTGGTGCGAGAAAAATGTGAAGGCTGACGGAACCAAGTATAATATTTATACCGATGGGTTGAAAATCTATACGACGCTCGATGCGCAGATGCAACGGTATGCCGAGGAGGCTGTGGAAAAACATTTGGGCGGGTATTTACAACCTCGCTTCTTCGTCGAGAAAAAAGGACGGAGTTATGCGCCGTTCTCCCGAAGCATAACTCGGGAAGAGCGGGAGTCAATCTTGGATAGGGCGATGAAGCAGTCGGATCGTTATCGGGCGATGAAGGCGTCGGGTGCGAGCGACGAGCAGATTCGAAAGGCATTTATTACTCCTGTCGAGATGCAGGTCTTTTCGTATCAAGGTTCGATCGACACGATTATGTCTCCATTGGATTCTATCCGTTATCAGAAATCTTTCTTGCGAGTGGGATTTATGTCTATGGATCCGAATACAGGTCATGTGAAGGCTTATGTGGGCGGTCCTGATTTTACGCATTTTCAATATGATATGGCTTCGGTGGGACGGCGCCAGATAGGATCGACCGTGAAACCGTTCTTATATACATTGGCGATGGAGGAGGGATTTACTCCTTGCGATATGTTTTTAAATGAACAGCCTACATTGATTACAGAAGACGGGAAGCCCTGGTCTCCTCGGAATTCGTCGAAAGCGCGTGTGGGCGAGATGGTTTCTTTGCGTTGGGGGTTGGCAAATTCGAATAACTGGATTTCTGCTCGATTGATGGATAAGTTGTCGCCCTCGTCATTGGCGAGGTTGATGCATTCGTTCGGGATTAAAAATAAGATAGATGAAGTCATCTCTCTTTGTTTAGGTCCGGTCGAGGTCTCGGTCGAGGAAATGGTGACGGCTTATACAGCCTTTTCGAACAAAGGCGTGCGTGTAGACCCTTTGTATGTGACTCGTATAGAGGATAATTTAGGGAATGTAATAGCCGAGTTCACGCCTTCGATGACCGAGGTTTTCAGTGAACAGGCTTATTATCGCATTTTGCCGATGTTGAAAGATGTGATAGATCACGGAACGGGCGGTCGTGTTCGTTTCCGTTATGGTATTACTGCTCCTATGGGAGGTAAAACAGGGACGACCAATAATAATTCGGACGGTTGGTTTATGGGATTTACTCCCGATTTAGTTTCCGGTGTATGGGTAGGAGGCGAGGATCGCTCGATTCACTTCGATGGTATGGCCGATGGGCAGGGAGCCAGTATGGCATTGCCTATTTATGGTCTTTATATGCAGAAAGTTTATGGGGATCAAAGTCTGGGTTATTCACAAGATAGCGACTTCGAGATTCCTGAGGAGTATTCCGATCCTTGTAGCGGAAGTTCATATATCGAAGAATCCGTTACAGCTCCCGTGGAGAGCATAGAGGGTATATTCGATTGATTTTTGCACCGTTTTGGTCGTTTTGACAGATACCCGTGTGGTTCTGTATGTCGGGGGCAATCACAGGTATAATAGCCAGATGAGGACGGGAACTGAAATATCGACGATGATGCCGTGAAAGATGGCGAAGATGACGTATTTTTCTCCGAGGGTGGCGCTGATGAGAGGTAGAGTCGTGTCGATGGAGGTTGCTCCTGCGGCTGTAATCGGGGCTAATTTCCCGCAATAACGGGCAAGTAGCGGAATTGTAAGAAGTGTCAAAAGCTCTCTGCTCAGATTACAAATAAGAGCGATAGTACCGATGTCGGCTCCTGCAAGCTCGTTCAGTAAAATTGCCGATAGACTGTAATATCCGAATCCGCAACCGATGGCAACGGTTTCTCGTAACGGAACGGGACAGAATAGCGAGAACAGACAACAAGCGGCGATTGTCCCGACGATCGTGGATAACGGTATTAACAAAATCTGGAATTTATATTTTTTGATGGGAGCGGATAGTGCGGTTAAATCACTGCCGAGTCCTATTCCCACCAAGAACATCATGACGTACAGGATATAGAGGCTGAGGGAGTCGTCGCACTCGGGAATTATGCCCCAGTAGGAACAGAGTACTCCCGCCGCAAAACATAACAGAATGATGAGACTATTTTTCATGATCGTTGGTCATCTTCTTTTTTGAATAGGTGACGGTAAACGATCCATGATAAAAATACGCTCCCTGCAATGGATACAACGGAGATTGCGATACCTAAGAGGCCGAGGGTTCCCAGCCCTTGTATAACTTGCGGGTTGCTACCTACCGATAGACCCATCACGAAAAGTAACAGGAAAATAATGTAAATGTTGATTTTGGAAACGAGGGCGGGTATGGCTCGAATATTCCGTAGTATATATCCGATCAGAACACCGGATAACATGACTATCATTACACCGAACATGCCGTTGAAATTGAAATAATTTTATTTTACAAGTGGTTGTTTTTTATGTGGATATTTCTCATGTGCTTGGGATATTCTTTCCCGGATAAATATTTGTTGATGTGCAGGACATGGGAACTGTTGTGCAAATCGCTTCCCAGGTAGTCTACCATCTGTTTGGAAATCAGCCATTCGGCGACCTCTTTCGCTCTTTTGTTGTAATACCCTGCGAGGGAAAGTAGATTGACTTGAAATTCACACCCTTGTTCATGTAGCTCTTTGTAGATTTTTTTGTCATCGTAATAATAAGCATATCGTTCGGGGTGGGCTAAAATGGGGGAAAGTCCTTTAATCTGCAAATCGAAGACGAGACTTTTGATGTTCCAGAACGGTTGTAGAAAAGAGTTTTCGATAAGGATATGGTTGCCCGGCATGGGTATGATTTCTTCTCTTTGCAGTATGCCCAAAAAGTTATCGTCCATTCGGTATTCTGCGGAGTAGCAGAGTTTAATTCCCAGTTCGTCCAAATTGGTCTCTTGGCAAAGCCGGGAGTATGCCGACCCGATGGTTTGTGGAGTGTTTTCGAATGAAGCCTCGGTCACATGAGGCGTAGCTATGATTCGTTCAAGTCCCCATTCTTTCATTTGATGAATGAGGGCGAGGGAGTGTTCTACATCGGGAGACCCGTCGTCGATACCCGGTAATACATGGCAGTGAACCTCTGTCGTATAGGGTAATTTGGGAGTATTGTTTTTCTTTTTTAAGAAATTAAACATATCTGAATGGCGTAAAGATTTTATTTGTGATACAAAAGTACGCTTTTTCCTTTGATAATAAGTTAAAGAATATTATTTTTGTATTCTTAAATTCATGTAATGTGAATAGATGTAACACCTATAAAATCAAATGGCTATGTCAAGAAAATTGAAAATCCGAGATCTTACTCTTCGTGACGGGCAACAGTCTTTGTTTGCAACTCGTCTTACCCAAGAACAGATAAACCGCGTTTTACCTTATTACAAGGATGCCGGTTTCTTTGCGATGGAAGTTTGGGGTGGTGCTGTGCCCGATTCGGTGATGCGTTATTTGAACGAGAGTCCGTGGACTCGTCTTAAAACAATCAGTGAAGCTATTGGGGGAGCATCTTATTTAACGGCACTTTCTCGTGGCCGTAATTTGTTCGGGTATGCGCCTTATCCCGATACGGTTCTTGACGGATTTTATCGCGAGGCCGTGGCAAACGGGTTGGGTATCATGCGTATATTCGATGCACTCAACGATTTGAACAATGTAAAATCTTCTGTGGAAAAGATAAATGCTGTCGGGGCGATTTCCGATGGAGCCGTATGTTACACGGTAGATCCGCATTATACCATAACGTTTATGGATCGAGTAAAGGCGTTGTTCGGTAAAAAATTGCCGAAACCTATCTTTACCGATGAATATTTTGTGGAAAAAGCACTCGGTTTTGAAAAGTTGGGTGCAAAGATGGTTACTCTCAAAGATATGGCCGGATTGGTGAATCCTTCTCGAATCGCTTCTTTGATGCCTAAATTGAAACAGTCTTTGAAAGTGCCGGTCGATTTTCATACCCATTGTACACCGGGGTGTGGCCTCGCATCGTCGTTGATGGCTGTTATACACGGTGTGGATATTTTGGATACTAATATTTGGTATTTTGGCGGAGGTTCGGCGGCTCCGGCCATAGAATTGCTCTATATTTTCTGTAATAAATTGGGCGTAGAGATGGAAGTCAATATGGCAGCCGTAAGTAAAATACGTGCCGAGTTGCTCGGTATTCGTCGCGAGCTGGCTGCATACGACTTGAAGAAAGACTCGTTCCCCATTGCGTTCGATCCGTTGATCGATAAGTTGCCCGATCATATCGACAAGTTGTTCGATACGGCTATCGAAGCCGCGCGTCAGAATAACGAAGCCGCTTTGCTGGATGCTTGTCATGCCATCGAAGATTATTTCGGATTCCCGAAACCGAATGAGTTGGTGAAGGCTGCGGAGGTTCCCGGCGGTATGTATTCCAATATGGTGGCTCAGTTGAAGCAGCTTAAAGCCGAGCATGTGCTCGATGATGCCATGCGATTGATTCCGAAGGTTCGTTCTGATGCAGGATTGGTTCCTTTGGTTACGCCTACCAGCCAGATTGTAGGAAGCCAAGCCGTAAGTTGTGCTTTGGATAAATTGAAAGGGAATCCGGAATATACGACGGTTTCCAACCAGTTCAAGGCTTTGGTGAAGGGAGAATATGGCAAGACTCCGATCCCTGTCGATCCTAAATTCCGTGAAAAGATTACCGGCAGTCCGATTGAGACTCCGTATGATACGAACTCTTACAAGGCTCCCGAAAATCCTGTGTTGCCGGAGTATGGCAATGTGAAATTGGCCGAAAATGAACAGGAGTATTTGCTGCTCGAACTTTTCCCCAACGTTGCCACCACTTATTTGAAGGGTGTGCGGGCAGCTGAGTATGAGGCTAAGAAACCGGCTGTCGAGGAGGTGAAAGAGCCCGCAGAGGAAGCAGCTCCCGTAGAACCTATAACGGGCCCGACTATCGATGCTCCTATGGGAGGGAAGGTTGTCGAGATAAAAGTGAAGGTTGGAGACAAAGTGAAAAAAGACGATGTCGTGCTGGTGTACGAGGCCATGAAGATGGAGAACGATATACTCTCCACCCTTGAAGGAACCGTGAAACGTATTCTGGTAAAAGAAAACGATGTAGTGGGTACTAACGAACCGTTGATCGAGTTCGAATAATCGTCAGATTGCAAAATTAAAACATAGTCCGGTCGGCGCATCTTTGTCGCCGGCCGGCTTTTTTATGAAAAAGTGGAATAAATATTTTTCTAAATGAAAAGTTATCCCTACATTTGCAAGCCATTACGAAAAATCACGCTACCAACGTGAACATTTGATAATAATTAAAAAGACGATATAACAATGAAAAAAGGAATCCATCCTGATAACTACCGTCCCGTAGTTTTCAAAGACATGTCGAACGAAGAAATCTTTATCACTCGTTCAACCGTAGCAGCCAAAGAGACTATCGAAATTGATGGTGTTACTTATCCTTTGGTAAAACTTGAAATTACCAGTTCTTCACACCCGTTCTTCACCGGTAAACAGAAATTGGTGGATACGGCCGGTCGTGTAGATAAGTTCATGAGCCGTTATGGTAATCGTAAGAAATAATTGATTTTTTTCAATTATATGTTTGTGCCCCGGTTGTCAAATCGGGGCACAATAGTTTATATAGGTTGTTTCCCGATTTTATTGAAACGGATCTTAAATTCATAAATCTGTTTTATCTTTGTATTCAGGTATGACAATAGTCTGTACATGTAACGGTGTGATTCGATGGAAAATAAAAGATTCAGTATCAAGGATAGGATTTATAGTTTCAAGTATGCGGGGCGGGGCGTAGTTCGGCTTGTCAGCAGGGAACATAATGCATGGATACACTGTGCGGTGACCGTGTGTGTGATTGTAGCCGGGGGGCTATTGGGCCTCTCGACTTTCGAGTGGATCGCTGTAGTTCTATGTATCGGAGCCGTGCTGGCAGCCGAGGGTGTCAATTCGGCTATCGAGGCATTATGCGATAAAGTGTCGCCCGAGTACGACGAAGCTATCAAGCATACGAAGGACTTGGCGGCGGGGGCCGTGTTGATATTGGCTGTCATGTCGGTGATTGTAGGTTTGTTGATTTTTGTTCCTAAGATATTATCACTCTTTCATTGAGTATGTTTCGTCGAATTGTCGTGCATATATGTTCGCTCCTTTTATTTGTGTTTCCTGCTGGGGCAGAGGGTTTGAGTCGGGAACGAAAAGCTGTTAAGGTGTCGGGCGATGTATTGTTGGCTGCTATGCCCGTGGCTACGGTTGCCACTGTTTTGGCTATGAAGGACTGGACCGGGGCCAAGCAGGGGCTTTTTACGGGTGTGACGACACTCGGTGTTTCTTATTTGCTGAAATTTACGGTAAAGAAGGATCGTCCCGATCATAGCAATCGATATTCTTTTCCTTCGGCCCATACTTCTCTTCTGTTTGCCAATGCTGCTTTTGTTCAACGCAGATATGGTTGGAAATGGGGTGCTCCCGCCTATGTGTTAGCTTCGTATGTGGGTTGGAGTCGTGTGTATGGACGGAAGCACGATTGGTGGGATGTGGCGGCGGGAGCTGTTATAGGAGCCGGTTGTGCATATATTTATACTCGTCCGTTCGCTCAAAACCATAGGTTGGTTATATCGCCTCTTACCGATGGGAATTCTTTCGGGGTGTATGCTTCCATGACATTTTGATTGATCGGGGTGTAGGGGGTAAATTCCCTTTTTGTTACCGACTTCGTTTTTCATGCCAGCCGTGCAGAAGGTGGGAGTCAGTCGTTTATGTGTCTATCTGGTGATTATACGATAAAAAGCAGGCAGGAAAATCAATCGATTTTCCTGCCTGCTTTTCAATATCTGTCGGGTGATTTATTACCCTCCGAAGTTGTCGTACATCAGATTTTCTTCCGGTACACCCAAATCCCATAGCATTTTTTCTACGGCTTTGGACATCGGGCCGGGGCCACACATGTAATATTCTATATCTTCCGGGGCCTCATGGTCTTTCAGATAGGTATTGTATATAACTTGATGAACGAATCCCGGCGTGTATTTAACTCCTGCCGCATCGGCTGCGGGATCGGGGCGGTCGAGTGCCAAATGGAAAGAGAAGTTGGGGAACTCTTTTTCCAGATCCAAGAAATCTTGTAGGTAGAATACTTCGTTTAATGCTCGGGCTCCGTAGAAATAAGACATCTTCCGGTCGGTCGTATGAAGCGTCTTGGTCATGTGCATGATTTGTGACCGCAATGGAGCCATACCTGCACCTCCGCCTATCCACATCATTTCGTTTTTGGAGTCGAATATGGGGTGGAAATCGCCGTAAGGGCCGCTCATGATAACTTTGTCGCCCGGTTTCAGCGTAAAGATATATGACGAGGCGATACCCGGCATCACATCTTGGAAGCCCACCTGCGGTTTCGGTTTGAACGGTGGCGTGGCGATACGCACCGTCAACATGATTCGATCTCCTTCTGCCGGATAGTTCGCCATAGAATAGGCGCGAATCGTAGGTTCCGTGTTTTTACATTTCAATCCGAATAACCCGAATTTTTCCCATGAAGGCAAGTATTCATCTCCGATGAGGCTTTTATCGATATCTTTGTCATAGTCCATCGTGTAGGCGGGAATTTTGATTTGAGCATAAGAACCCGGAATAAAATTCATGTGTTCTCCGGGTGGCAGGGCAACGATAAATTCCTTGATGAAAGTCGCTACGTTTTTATTTGAAATCACTTCACATTCCCATTCTTTTACACCTAATACCGATTCGGGAACGATTATTTTCATGTCGTTTTTCACTTTCACCTGACAGCCCAGCCGCCAATGGTTCAGTTGTTGTTTCCGGGAGAAGTGTACTTGTTCTGTCGGTAAAATTTCTCCCCCGCCTTCCAATACCTGACAACGGCATTGGGCACATGAGCCTCCACCTCCGCACGCCGACGGCAGGAATATTTTTTCGTTAGATAGCGTGCTCAGTAAACTGCTTCCTGTTTCGACTTCGATTTGCTTGTCGTTATTGATGGTGATTGTCGCTTTCCCCGACGGGACAAGATATTTTTTTGCAACGAGCAGTATCACGACTAAAAGTATCGATACACCCAAGAATAAAACGATACTCGATATGATAGTACTTGTCATTGAACTTATTTCTAATAACATCGTTTTAAAGTTTAATTCCTAAAAAGCTCATAAAGGCGATACCCATTAGTCCTGTAATGATAAATGTGATACCTATACCTCGCAATGGAGCCGGTATGTTTGAATAACTTAATTTTTCTCGAATGGCCGCTAAGCATACGATGGCGAGCATCCAGCCTATTCCAGAACCTATCCCGTAAACGGTCGCACTCGTAACAGAGGGGAAGTTGCGTTGTTGCATGAATAGCGAGCCTCCCAATATGGCGCAGTTTACAGCAATCAGCGGCAGGAATATTCCTAAGGAGGCGTATAGGGAGGGTGAATATTTTTCTACGAACATTTCGACCAATTGTACCATCGAGGCAATAATAGCGATAAACATGATTAGGCTCAGGAAGCTCAAATCGAGTTGAGCGTATTCGGCTCCCAACCATTTCAAAGCGCCTGCTTTCAAAACATAGGTCTCTAACAGATAATTGACCGGCAAAGTAATCGCTAGTACAAAGGTCACGGCGATACCCAGTCCAAAGGCTGTTTTTACATTCTTCGATACGGCCAAATAGGAACACATACCGAGGAAGTAGGCAAATATCATATTGTCTATAAAAATAGACTTGACGAACAGATTTAAATTTTCCATATATAGTTATCTTATCTCTGTTTCTTATTGTTGCAAATCTTTATTTCGAGAACGGTGTACCCAAATGATACAAGCTACGGTAATAAGGGCCATAGGCGGAAGTATCATTAAACCGTTGTTCTGATAGCCCCAATCGTATAATTGTTGAGGTATGACCGGATATCCGAATAGCGTACCCGAACCTAGCAGTTCTCTGAAAAAGGCGACTATGACTAATATGATTCCGTATCCTATTCCATTTCCTATACCGTCTAAGAACGACTCCCACGGTTTATGACTCAGAGCGAAGGCTTCGAGACGACCCATGAGGATGCAGTTGGTAATGATAAGTCCCACGAACACCGAGAGCTGTTTGCTCACTTGGTACATATGGGCTTTGAGAATTTGGTCTACGATAATTACCAGTGCGGCGACGACGACTAATTGAACGATGATGCGGATACTGTTGGGTATCGTGTTTCGCAGTAACGAGATGATGACATTGGCAAATGCGACCACGGCGGTAACCGATACTGCCATAACAAGAGCCGGTTCGAGTTTAGCCGTGACGGCTAATGCCGAGCAAATACCTAATATTTGTACGATAACCGGGTTATTCTTGGAAAGGGGGCCTAAGAGAATCTCTTTGTTCTTTTTTGACAACATGGTTATATATTCTTTGAATTAAGCGATTCTAAAAATTTGGCATAAGGCTTTACACATTTTTGAAGCATGGTTTGTACTCCTTTGCTTGTGATTGTCCCTCCTGAAACAGCATCGACATAGTCGGCTCCGTTTTGGGGCTTTTGTCCTGTTTTTTCAACAGCGATGGAGGTAAAATTGCCGTCTATGAAAAAGTGTTTCCCTTGAAACTGTTCTTGAAACTGAGGTTTTTCTATTTCGGCTCCGAGACCCGGGGTCTCGCCTTGATGAGCGAAATAAGCACCATAAACCGTATTGCCATCGTTTTCCACCGATATGTATCCCCAAATGGGTCCCCATAGCCCGCTACCGGAAAGAGGGATAATGTATTTGGGAGACTCGTTATTGTCGGTGTAGATGAATACGGGCAAGGTTTGTCGGTTTTCAGGCAGTTTCAGTTGATCTGCAATGTTTATCGAGAAAGATTCCCCTTTTGCCAATTCGCCTTTCGAATTGATTATAAAAGAATCGTCGATATATTTTCCGTATAACTCCTGAGCGTTCTCGGGAGTCGATGCGATGTTTACGGAGTTGAGTATTTGGCTCATCTTGTCAATAGCGATGTTTCGTTCCTGTGCAGGTTTTAGTCCTATCGCTGCAAAGGCCAAAATAAAAGCTACGGCAATAACCATGACCGAGGTATAAATAATTGTGTATGTATTACCTTGTTTATTCATAGCTGTTTTTATTTTGTCAAGTTTTTTGCTCGTTTGAGTCTGTGGCGAATGTTGGCTTCGACTACGAAGTAATCTATGAGAGGAGCAAAAGCGTTCATGAGCAGGACTGCCAGCATGGCGCCTTCGGGGTATCCGGTATTGAACACCCGGATTAAAATCGCTAATACGCCGACTAAAAATCCGAATATATATTTTCCTGTATTAGTCCTTGACCCGGTTACGGGGTCGGTAGCCATGAATACGGCGGCGAATGCAAATCCTCCCAAACATATTTGACAGGCCGGCGAAAGCTGTGCTGCCGGATAAATGTCGGGGTTGGCGAACCAGTTACAAATGTAGCTCATGAAAATGCCTCCTGCAAAAACAGAGAGCATGACTCTCCAACTGGCTATCCCGGTAATTAGCAGTATGGCTCCACCGATGAGTATGGCTAATGTCGAAGTCTCTCCTATGGAACCGGGTATAAATCCGAGGAACATGTCATTCAGGAAAAGGGGATTTCCCAATATATCGGTTAGTTGGAGCGGCCCTCCTGAATGGGTAGCGGCTTGTCCGAGAGGGGTAGCCCCCGAAAAACCTTCTACTATTTGACCGGCTCCTAATCCGAATGTATCGCTCGTGCGGATAAAGACTTCGTCACCGGACATTTTTGATGGATAAGCGAAGAAGAGGAATGCCCTTGTTACCAACGCTATATTGAAAATATTCATTCCCGTACCTCCGAATACCTCTTTTGCGAAGATTACGGCAAAGGCAGTCGCGACGGCGATCATCCATAAGGGTGTATCTACCGGTACGATCATGGGAATGAGCATGCCCGAAACGAGGAATCCTTCTTGTATTTCATGATGCCGTATTTGGGCGGCGGTAAACTCTATTCCCAATCCAACTACGTATGCTACGACGATTTTGGGCAGAACTGCCAAAAAGCCGAAGAAGAATATCGACCAGAATGAGGTACGAGCCAATTCTCCTATCGACAAGTAATGTTGATAGCCTACGTTATACATGCCGAATAGCATTGCAGGCAATAAAGCGATGATAACGACAATCATCGTTCGTTTAGAGTCTATACTGTCATGAATGTGAACACCGGATCGTGATGTGGTGTTGGGAACAAAAAGGAATGATTCAAACCCTTCGAACACAGATTGGAACATAGACAATTTTCCTCCCGGTTCAAAATGGGGCTTGATTTTGTCTATATAATTCTTTAAAGCTTTCAAGGTTGTTTTGTATTAATGTTGTTACTGAATTAGTTCATTTCCTTCATAAGTCTGTCGAGACCGTCGCGCACGATTTTTTGTAATTCGAGCTTCGACGTATCGACAAATTCGCAAAGCGCGAAATCTTCCGGGGCGACTTCGTAGATACCCAAGTTTTCCATTTTATCGATATCGAATGCTAAAATGGCTTTGATAAGATACTCCGGGTAGATGTCCATCGGGAAAACCCGGTCGTATTCGTCCGACATGATAATGGCTCGTTCTCCGCCCCTTATTCTGGCATCGATGGTGTATTTTTTCTTTTTTCCCAATAGCCAAGAAAAATAAGAGTGACTCGTGCTATATTTATGGGGATTGAGAGAAGCCCAACCTAAAAATTCGTCGTAATTGTTTCCTTCGGGGATTACCGTTATTTGAGAATGGGTCGCTCCGATGTAACCGTCTGCATTGGTTTTAACCCCCGTCAATACATTTCCGCTGATATAGCGTTGTTCGTATTCGACCGCTTTTACCATACCTTGTGTGATAGAAGCGATGGATGCGCCTATACGGGTGCGTACGTAGTGCGGGTCGTCTATTTCTGAGCCTGTAACGGCGACTATGCGAGAAAAGTCGGCGATGCCTTTGTCGAATAGTCTTCCTATGAAGAGTACGTCGAGAGCGCTCATCGTCCATACTGTGTCTCCTTTATTGATTGGAGCGATATGATTGATTTGTATACCTACGTTTCCAGCAGGATGCGGTCCGTCGAATATAACAGACGTAGCATTTTTTACGTCTATGGGTTGTCTTTGTGATATACCTACGTAAACTTTTCCGCTTGTGAGTTTATTTAACGCTTTTAATCCGGTTTCGAAGTGCTGTTTTTCTTCTTTGAGAATGAAGGCATAATCGGGGGCCAAAGGAGCGGAGTCGAATGCCGTAACGAATATGTCGCGAGGAGCGGTATCGGGATTCGCTACGATATCGTAGGGCCGCTGTTTTATAAAGGCGAAAATGCCCGATTTCAACAATAAATCTTTGATTTCGGAGCTGTCCATGTTTTCGAGATCGAACCTTCCGAACTCTAAGGCTTGTTGAGAGGCATCCGGCTTAATGGTTATTTTTATGACTTTTCGCCTTTCTCCTCGCTCTATTGTTACAATTTCACCACTGACAGGCGAGGGCACGACGATATTCGGGTGCGTTTTATCGTGTATGACCGGAGAACCGGTTAAGACTTTTTCTCCGGGTTTAACAATTACTTTGGGAGTCAAACCTACAAAATCGTCGGGAATAATGGCGTATAGCTGACTATCCGGTGTATTAGATATTTTAGGGCTTGGAATTCCTTCTAATTGAATATCAAGTCCTTTCTTTATTTTGACTACATGATCCATATTGATATTTGTAGAAAATGAATTTTGTCGCAAAATTACAATTCTTTTCGATTCGTTGATAGAATCTTTGCCTCATTTTTTTCTGAGAGCTCGTACTAATTGAATTTTATCTTTTTTGTTCTGCTGGAATCCCTGTAAATGGATTAAATAATGTTATTTTAAAATTAAAAACTCGTGTGTTTTTTCTGTTTGAGGAGCAAAGTCTATTGGCTTTCTCTTTTACTATTATAGTATAAAATAAAAGGATATGAGTGAAATTTATATTTTATAACGTGTGAAGGGGTAGGCCGTCAGGCCTGTTTGGACGGGGTGTTGCGTTCGTAAAAAAAAGCGAATTATTTTTTTTGTATGGAAATAATGTGCTACATTTGACGCACGAATGCGAAGAAAGAGAAAGGAAAGGTGCATGTAAAGTGCTAAATTTTTATACTTGTTTCTTTGCATATAATATTGTGAAAATAGATGCGTTTCTTATAGAGGGTGGAAACACAATGAGTGGAGATACTGATATAGGAAGTTACAAAGGATTGGATACTAATTTTAAAATAACTAATACAAACACTTAGATTTTATTTAATTATGGAAGCTAAAAAGGCTAAAAAAAACAAAGTGCGCGGTATTAAAAACGCGTTTATTGTAATTATCATCTGTTTTATCGTTGCTTTGGTAGTATTTACCCAAGTACTTGGTGCTCCTGAAAACTTTGAAGGTGGAGATCCTGCCGGAGGACATCCTCTGAATTTGTTAGGTACAATTTATAAAGGAGGTTTTATCGTACCTATTCTTCAAACTTTGTTATTGACTGTGATTGTTCTTTCGGTAGAACGTTTCATCGCTATGCTTAGCGTAAAAGGAAAAGGAAATACCAATAAGTTTATCGCTGCCGTGAAAGCTGCTTTGGAAAAAGGCGACATCGCCGGTGCTCAGGCTCTTTGCGACAAACAACGTGGAACCGTTGCAAGTGTTGTTTCTTCGGCTTTGATTAAATATAGCGAAGTTGAAAAAGACGATACTTTGTCGAAAGAACAAAAAATCGAGGCTATCAAAAAACAATTGGAAGAAGCCGCTGCTCTTGAAATGCCTTCCATGCAACAGAATTTGCCTATCGTAGCGACTATGACGACGCTGGGTACTTTGGTCGGACTTCTTGGTACTGTGTTGGGTATGATCAAATCGTTCCAAGCTTTGGCTACCGCCGGTGCTCCTGACTCTGTGGCTTTGTCGACCGGTATTTCGGAGGCACTTGTGAACACTGCTTTCGGTATTGCAACCGGTGCTTTGGCTGTTATTTCATATAACTATTTCTCTAACAAAATTGATAATGTTACCTACGCTATCGATGAGGTAGGTTTCTGTATTGTTAACACGTTCGCTGCTACTCACAAGTAATCGGCATAAAATCGAAAGGACCATTATATGGCTAAAGTAAAAGTAAAAAGGAAGAGTACGCTCATCGACATGACAGCGATGAGTGACGTTACCGTGCTTCTGCTTACTTTCTTCATGCTGACATCGACCTTCGTTCAGAAAGAGCCTGTGCAAGTGAGTACCCCATCTTCGGTATCTGAAATCAAAATCCCAGAAATTAATGTTCTGCAGGTGTTGGTTGAACCGTCCGGGAAAATCTTTATCAGCCTCGACAAACAAGAGGATAGGGTGAATGTATTGAACGCAATGAGTAGTATGTACGGAGTACCGTTTACTCCAGAGCAAATAAATAAGTTCAGATTGGCAAATTCGTTTGGTGTGCCTATCAAACAAATGCCGGGATTCTTGGATTTGAAATCCGATATTCAGGATCAAACTTTGAAAAATTATGGTATCCCGTGCGATAGCGCCAATAACGAGTTTAAAGAATGGGTGCGTGCTGCACGAAAAGCAAATCGCGATTTGAAGATTGCCATCAAAGCCGACCAGGCTACACCGTATGACAAAATCAAAAACGTGATGTCTTCGTTGCAGGATATCAAAGAAAACCGTTACAATCTGCTTACGTCGTTGAAGACTTTACCCGCAGAAGAAGAACAATAACCAAGTCATGAAAGGAAAGAAAAATTATGGCAGAAGTAGAAGTAAAAGACTCGGGTAAAGGCGGTAAGAAAGGTCAACAGAAGAAAATGAAAATCCATGTGGACTTTACCCCCATGGTTGATATGAACATGCTTTTGATAACCTTCTTCATGTTTTGTACTACGTTGAGTAAACCGCAGACGATGGAAATCAGTATGCCTACCAACGATAAGGTAACAGAAGAAGAGCAGAATAAGGTGAAGGCTTCGGAGGCTATCACAATCCTCTTGGGCGATAATGACAGGGTATTCTATTATTTGGGTGAGCCCCAGTACGAAGATTACACTTCGTTGATCGAGACATCTTATAATGCCGATGGTATCAGAGCCTTGCTCCTTGATCGTAACAAAGAAGTTGTTGCCAAGGTGAAAGATTTGAAGGAACGTAAAAAACGCGAGGAGATCAGTGAAGAAGTTTTTGACTCGTTGGTCGTAGATGCCAAAAAAGCCAAAGGCGCTCCGGTGGTCATGATTAAAGCGAAATTGCCCGATGAAGAAGGAAAGAACGGTGCGACTTACCGCAATTTGATAGATGCTCTTGATGAGATGATCATTTGCAGTATCGGTAAGTATGCTATCGTTGACATCACAGAAGGTGATTTGTTCCTGATGGAGAATTATGAGAAGAAGGGTGCTCTTTCCGATCAGATAGACACCAGTAAAAAGAACTAATAGTACACATTAAAAAAGAAGAGAAATGTCAAAGAACGTAGATTTAACTTCGAAAGAATGGTGCGATTTAGTTTTTGAGGGAAAAAACAAAGCATTTGGAGGGTATCTTTTACGGGTTAACTCGCCGAAGCGATATACATGGGCTACCGTTGGCGTAATCTGTGTGGTTGCATTTGCTTTCGTACTTCCCTATATTGTCGAGTCATTTAAGTTCGGAGAAGTTGAAGAAGAGACAACAGTAGTTGTGGAGATGACACAATTGCCAGAGGCCGAGGTAGAGAAACAAGAAGTTCAACCGTTGGTTGAAACTCCTCCTCCCCCTCCGTTGAAGAGCTCCATTAAGTTTACTGCACCTGTCATTAAGAAAGACGAGGAAGTGTCTGATGAAGAAGAATTGAAATCGCAAGATGAATTGACACAATCCAAAGTGAATATTTCTATTGCCGATGTGAAAGGTAATGACGAAGAACACGGACAGGATATCGCTGATTTCCGAGAAGTAATCGCCGAGCCTGTCGTAGAGGAAGAAAAGCCCTACGAGGCAGTAGAACAGATGCCTACTTTCCCGGGTGGAGAGACCGAGTTGATGAAGTTTATTCGTGATAACCTCAAATATCCGGTTATAGCTCAGGAAAACGGTATTCAGGGTCGTGTTATTTTGCGTTTCGTTGTTTCGAAGACAGGAACGATTGATAATGTTACGGTTTTGCGTAGTTTGGATCCTACTTGTGATAAGGAGGCTATTCGAGTAGTGAAGAGTATGCCTAAATGGATCCCGGGTAAACAAAACGGTAATAATGTGCCAGTTTATTTTACACTGCCTGTTGTATTTAAACTTTTGTAATCTCTTGTTTGTTTAAGAAGAGATTCGTGAAATATAGTACTCGCAGCCTATTATCATAGATTTTAGGTTGCGGGTATTTTAAAAAGTTCGATTATGGAAGAAAAGTATGGCCATTACAACGATGATACGGAAAAGAAGAACCGCTTGGGCATGAATGTCGTTTTCGGCATGATTATGATAGCTATTTATTTAGGTATGGCCTATTTGCTGTTATTTACTTCATTGTTTTCCAATTTATACGATATAGTACGCTATATTATGGGCGGTGTATTTGCCGTATATGGAGTATTTAGAGGATATAGATTGTTTGTTGGAATGAAATAAAACGAATTATGAATAAGCTAATATTACTTCCAGTCGCAATTTTTGTAGCCGCGTCTGCTTTGTCTTCGTGTTCATCTTGCCAGAATGAAGAAAAAGAGGGACAAAAGGTTAAGGAGACCATCACGTCGGGTGTGATAGATATCAGCTGTGACGAAAGTTTCGAGCCGATTATGGAGCAAGAAATCATGGTCTTTGAAGCAGCTTACCCGAAGGCTTCGATTATTCCTTATTATGTAAGTGAATCGGAAGCCTTGAATATGCTTTTGCAAGATAGTGTGCGGTTGGCTATTGCTACTCGTCCGTTATCCCCGAAAGAAGAAGATTCTTTTAAATCCCGCCGGTTAAAGGTGCGCACCGTGCAAATCGCCTTAGACGGCATTGCTTTTATTGTGAATAAATCTAACAAGAATGATATAATTTCGGTAGATGATTTGCGAAAGATCGTAACAGGAGAGGTCACGAAATGGAACCAGATTTATCCGGGATCTACGTTGGGAGACCTTCATTTTGTATTCGACAATCAAGGTTCCAGTTCTATGCGTTATGCCATAGATTCTCTTTGCGAGGGAAAAACTCTGTATAAAGGTTTGTTTGCCCAAAAATCCAATCAGGCTGTGATCGATTATGTGGCTCAAACGCCTAATGCGATAGGGGTAATAGGAGCAAGCTGGATTGGGAATAAAGCAGACTCGACCAATACTTCGTTTACCGATGTCGTAAAAGTAATGGCTGTGCGTAAAGCACCGGGATTTAAACCCTATAAACCCTATCAATATTATATAGCGTCGGGAGATTATCCGTTGACTCGGCCTATTTACATGATTACAACGGATCCTCGGAATGGATTGCCTACCGGCTTTATTAAGTTTGTGTCTTCTCAAAGAGGGCAGTTAATAATTTTTAAGACCGGTATTGTACCGTGGCAAACTAATATTGCGTTAAAAAGAGATGTAAGCATTACCGATGCTTTTTAAGTAAGAAAATTATTAATTTAAAAATATATCAATGAAATCAAGTCTTAAATTATTTTTTTCACTGTTTCTTGCTGCCGGCAGTTTCACTGCTTTTGCTGCCAGCTATACTGATGGAATAGAGTATTTTAAAGCGGGTCAACCCGATCGGGCAAAAATTTTGCTTGAACGCACCCTTGATGATGCAGGAACGAATAAAGCAGAATCTTATTACTATTTGGGAGAGATAGCGTTTGGCAACAAGGACTATACGGCTGCCGCAGAGTACTATAAGAAAGGTCTTGAAGCCGATCCTTTGTTCGCTTATAATCTCGTCGGTCAAGGTAAGCTCGCATTGAATGGAAGTGCAGATAAGGAACAAGCTGAAAAAGTGGCTGAAAAATATTTCAAAGAAGCACTTAAAGGAAAAAATAAGAAAGATGCCGGTCTTAATTTGGCAATTGCCAAAGCATATTATGAGACCGGGACTCCGGGTTATGAGGAGTATATGAAGAAGTCTTATAAAGCAGACAAGAAGTTTCCCGATTATTTTATGTTTGAGGGCGATGTCTTGGTAAACCAACAGCAGTATGGGGATGCTTGTGGACGGTATGAAAATGCGATTTATTTCGACCCTAATTGTATCGAAGCGTATGTGAAATACTCGCATATTTATTTCGATATAAATCCGACATTGGCCATTCAAAAGTTGGAAGAGTTGCAAACTATCGCTCCTAATTCTGCTATTGCACAACGTGAGATGGCCGAAGCGTATTATAAGAATTCTCAATATACAAAGGCTGCCGAGGCTTATGAGAAGTATATGCAGAACCCCAACCATTTCCAAACAGACCGTCCCCGGTTGGCTACTCTGTTGTTCTATGGCAAACGCTTTGATGAGTCATTGGAACTTGCAAAAGATATTTTATCTCATGATCCTCAAAACTTTGTTATTCGTCGTATCGTTATGTACGATAATTATGAACTGGGGAATTTTGAGGCCGCAGAACAGGCTGCAATCGAGTTCTTGGGAATGAATCCGGGTGACAATGTGTTTACGGCGCGCGATTATATGACGTATGGCGATATTTTATCCAAACAAAAGAAGTATGGAGAAGCCGTTGCTCAATATGAAAAAGCTTATGAACTGGATAATACCCGTACGGATATTCTTAAAGTTTTGAGCGATACCTATGAGCGTAATAAAGATTATGTAAAGGCAATCGATACTTATGAGAAGTATATGAATGCCGATACGGTGAATAATCAACGTGTCATGGACTATTATTTGCTCGGTCAAATTTGTTATAGTGCAGGCCAAGCTGCACAAGATAGCGTGGAGTTGATGAATATGTATTTGTTGAAAGCAGATACTATGTTCCAAGTTGTGGTAGAGCGTTCTCCGACGGATTATCGGGGATATTTGTGGCGCTCTCGTGCGGCCGCAGTGCGTGACCCTGAATTGAAAGAAGGGTTGGCCAAACCTTTGTATGAAGAGACTTTGACTGTTTTGGATCAAGATCCTTCCAATAAGGAGAAAGCTGCTACAAAACGTGTTTATATCGAGGCTTATAAATATTTGGGATATTATAATTATCTGCAAACCACCAATCCGGCCAAGAAAAACGAGGCTATCGCGGCTACAAAAGATTATTGGAACAAGATGCTGGAATTGGATCCGGGTAATACAGAGATTCTCGAAGCTCTTAAAACTCTCGATTCGTTGTAATAGGAGTTTTTTTGAATGTATTCATTGCGTGACAAACTATTTTTGTCGCGCAATTTTTTTGAGGTGGTGTTCCAAAAGCAGAATAATTTGTCCGGAATTGCGGATTAAAAATAAAAAAGAGTCTAACGTGAGGCTTTTGTTGGAAATAAAATTCGTATATTTGTGCGACAAAATTTTTCGAAGAATAATTTGCAGTGAAACAAAGGATTTTGGGGTGATATTCATCGTTCGGAAAATAAATTTGTCCGTTGTATAAATCCTTGACTAAGAAAGAAAAGAAATCGTATGTTTGGTTCTATATGGAATAAGACAATATCAGATCGCGAGACTAATACCGGAATGGAGCGATGTCGTATTTCTTTTTCTTATGAAAAGAGAAAGATTTTTTATTTATAGACGATCGGGCCTTGTATTGTTGTTTTAGCAATATAGGGCTTTGTCATTTGGAGAAAAGAATAAAAATAAATACAAACTAAATTAACGTATGAATTCTGCACTATTTGTAGTTGTATTGATTACCGGATTAGCGTTGGTGGGCGCGGCTTTGTTGATTGCAGGGCTTATTTCGCCTCGCTCGTTCAACCCACAGAAAGGTGAGGCTTATGAGTGTGGTATCCCATCGCGCGGCGAATCTTGGATGCAGTTCAAAGTAGGTTACTACTTGTTTGCCATTCTGTATTTGATGTTCGACGTAGAAACGGTATTCTTGTTCCCGTGGGCGGTTATATTGAAAGATTTAGGTGTAGCCGGATTATTTAATATTTTATTTTTCATGGTTATACTTGTTTTAGGACTGGTATATGCATGGAAGAAAGGAGCACTCGAATGGAAGTGAAAATTAAATCGATGAAGTATGAAGACTTCAAAGACAATGAATATATTGAACATCTTGTTGATGAGCTCAAAGCCTCTCATACCAATGTGGTGGTGGGATGCTTGGACGAACTTATTAACTGGGGGCGGTCTAACTCTTTGTGGCCGCTTACCTTTGCGACAAGTTGCTGTGGTATCGAGTTCATGTCGCTCGGCGCAGCGCGGTACGATATGGCCCGTTTCGGGTTTGAAGTAGCCCGTGCCAGTCCGCGTCAGGCCGATTTTGTGATGGTGGCCGGTACGATTGTACATCGTATGGCTCCCGTTCTTAAACGTTTGTATGACCAGTTGGCCGAACCGAAATACGTGGTAGCTGTCGGTGGATGTGCCGTTTCGGGCGGACCGTTTAAAAATTCGTATCACGTGTTGAAAGGTGTAGATGAGATTCTTCCGGTCGATGTGTATATACCGGGGTGTCCTCCTCGTCCCGAGGCTATGTTTTACGGTTTGATGCAATTACAACGTAAGGTAAAAGTCGAGAAATTCTTTGGCGGGGTCAATCGTCAAGAAAAGCGAGAGAAAGTATTCGGAAAATAATATAAGTTACCTATATGGCAAACATACAGCAAGAAATAAGTAGTTTTCTGCCGGAGGCTACCTTCGTGGAAGGGACTATTTTGGAAGTGTCGGTTCCTGATGCCAAGTGGCATGATTTAGCGCTTTATTTGCATAATCAACTGCACTTCGATTATTTGGTTTCTATTGTGGGCATGGACTGGGGCGAGACCGTGGGTTGTGTCTACTATTTGACTTCTACCGTCGATAATTCACAAGTTTCGGTTAAAATAGAGACCGCAGATAGAGAGAATCCTCTGCTTCATTCTGTTTCGGATATTTGGAAATCCGCGAATTTATACGAACGTGAAGTCTATGATTTTTTTGGAATCCGTTTCATCAACCACCCCGATATGCGCCGGCTGTTTTTGCGAAACGACTGGGTGGGGTATCCTTTCCGAAAAGATTATAATGCAGACCCTGAATTGAATCCTATCCGATTGGAGCATGAGTCTGTCGATGATGTCACACACTCCGTTGTCGAAACGGAAGATGGAAAGCTCGAAGAACGGACGAATACGATATTTTCTCCTCAGGAATTCGTGGTAAATATCGGTCCTCAACATCCTGCGACTCATGGTGTGTTGCGTTTACGTACCTCTCTCGATGGCGAGACGGTTAAAAAAATCGATGTGTATTGCGGTTATGTGCATAGGGGAATAGAGAAACTATGTGAGTCTCTTACCTATCCTCAGACTCTTCACTTCGCCGATCGTCTTGATTATTTGTCCGCTCAGCAGAACCGACATGCAGTCTGTCTTTGTATAGAAGATGCTTTGCAAGTAGAAGTGCCCGCACGTGCACAGTATATACGTACGATCATGGACGAGTTGATGCGTATTTCTTCGCACTTGTTATTCTGGTCCACATTCTGTATGGACTTGGGAGGAACGACAGCATTCTTCTATGGTTTCCGCGATAGAGAAAAGATTCTCGATATATTTGAGGAAACGTGTGGTGCGCGTATGACTTTCAATTACTATACGATTGGAGGTTTGATGGCCGATTTACATCCCGATTTCCAGCGTAAGGTCAAAGAGTTTTGTGCCTATATGCCGGCTAAGCTGAAAGAGTACCACACGTTGTTTACCGGTAATGTCATTGCCCAACAACGTATGAAAGGAGTGGGAATTCTTTCTCGCGAGGATGCTATTTCGTATGGAATTGCGGGACCGTCGGGGCGTGCTTCGGGTTGGGCTTGCGACGTGCGTAAGAATCACCCGTATGCAATGTATGACAAGGTGGAATTTAATCAAGTTATCCGTACGGAGGGAGATGTTTTTGCCCGTTACATGGTACGCTTAGATGAAATATTGGAATCTATACATATCATAGAGCAATTGATCGACAATATCCCCGAGGGTGATTATGCCGTTAAGATGAAGCCTATTATCAAGCTGCCCGAAGGCCGTTATTTCCGCCAAGTAGAGGCCAGTCGTGGTCCGTTGGGTATTTTTATCGAAAGTCATGGAGATAAGAATCCTTATCGTTTGAAGATAAATTCGGCATGCTTGCCGCTGGTCGCTGGTCTCGATCCAATGTGTCGCAATGGAAAGATCGCCGATTTGATTGCTATCGGAGGGTCGCTTGACTATGTAATCCCCGATATGGACAGATAATTGAGTAATAAAAAATAAATTAAAGAATAAGTTATGTTCGACTTTTCGATAGTTACCCACTGGATCGATAATTTGTTGAGAAGTGTAATGCCCGGTTGGGGAGCTTTACTTGTTGAATTTGTATTGGTAGGCGTGGTGCTGTTGCTGTTGTATGCAGTTTTGGCATTGTTCTATATATATTTTGAGCGTAAGGTCTGTGCCTTTTTCCAATGCCGTTTGGGTCCGAATCGTGTAGGTCCTTATGGTATTATTCAGAGTGTTGCCGATATGTTCAAGATATTGATTAAGGAGTTGATTACTTTGAATCATATCGATAAGTTCTTATTTAATTTAGCTCCTTATTTGGTAATCGTCGCTTCCATGTTGGCCTTTGGTTGTTTGCCTTTTGGAAGAGGATTACAAGTTATCGATTTTAATATCGGCGTGTTCTTCCTGATCGCCGTTTCGTCCATAGGAGTGTTGGGTATTTTGTTGGCCGGTTGGTCCAGTAACAATAAATTTACACTTATCGGTGCTATTCGAAGCGGTGCTCAAATGGTGAGTTACGAACTTTCGATTGGGTTGTCTGTATTGACGATGGTCGTCTTTGCCGGAACAATGTCGATAACCGGTATAGTAGAAGCTCAGACTAACGGTTGGTTCTTGTTTACAGGTCATATCCCGGCGATAGTCGCATTTTTGATTTATTTGGTTGCCGGTACGGCCGAGACCAATCGTGGTCCGTTCGACTTGCCCGAAGCCGAGAGCGAGTTGACAGCCGGATACCACACAGAATATTCGGGTATTCATTTCGGATTTTTCTACTTGGCTGAGTATTTGAATCTGTTTATTGTGTCGGGTATGGCTACATTGCTTTTCTTGGGAGGTTGGATGCCATTCCACATACCGGGTTGGGAAGGTTTTAACCATATTATGGATTATATTCCGTCTGTGATTTGGTTCTTTGGAAAAGCGATACTTGTTTCGTTTGTGATTATTTGGTTCAAGTGGACATTCCCCCGTTTGAGAATAGACCAATTATTGCGGCTCGAATGGAAATATTTATTACCTTTGAACTTGATTAATCTCTTTATTATGGTGCTTATTGTGATTTACGGATTGCACTTTTAATGAATTAAAAATATAATACTGATAATAGAGGTAAAGTTATGGCAGATAAATTTGGATATATCACGCAGGTCATCGGGCCGGTTGTCGATGTCGCTTTTGAAGGCGAAGGCAATGAAGTACCTCCCATATATGCCGCTCTTAAAATCGAACGAGAGAACGGGGCAGAGCTGATTGTCGAGGTAGAACAACATATCGGTGAAAATACGGTGCGTTGTGTAGCGATGGATTCTACCGATGGACTGAAACGGGGTATGAAGGCTATCGACTTGCAAAGACCGTTATCGATGCCTACCGGTTCGCAAGTGAAAGGTCGGTTGATGAATGTCATCGGTGAAACGATCGACCACCTTCCTGCATTGGATTATACCGAATTAAAATCGATTCATCAGGAGGCTCCGGCTTTCGACGACCTCTCTATCAGTACCGAGATGCTTTATACGGGAATCAAGGTGATCGATTTACTCGAACCGTATTCAAAAGGTGGAAAGATCGGTTTGTTCGGAGGGGCAGGTGTTGGTAAGACCGTGTTGATTATGGAACTTATCAACAATATAGCCAAAGGGCACAACGGTTTTTCGGTGTTTACCGGAGTGGGGGAGCGTACCCGTGAAGGTAACGACCTTTTACGTGAGATGATCGAGTCGGGAGTTATGTCGTACGGCGATAAATTCAAAGAAGGCATGGAACGGGGCGAGTGGAATCTGCGTGATGTCGATATGGAGAAAGTGAATGAATCGCAGGCAACGTTGGTGTTCGGTCAGATGAACGAGCCGCCGGGAGCCCGTCTGCGTGTCGCTTTGTCTGGGTTGACTGTTGCCGAACAGTTCCGTGATTCCGATGGCGGAGGTAAAGAGATACTTTTGTTTATTGACAATATATTCCGTTTCACTCAGGCGGGATCCGAAGTTTCGGCATTGTTGGGTCGTATGCCTTCTGCCGTGGGATATCAACCTACTTTGGCTTCCGAGATGGGTAAGTTGCAAGAACGTATTACGTCTACGAAGCAGGGCTCTATTACATCGGTACAGGCCATTTATGTACCGGCCGATGACTTGACCGACCCGGCTCCGGCGACTACATTTAGCTTTTTGGATGCTACGACGGTATTGAGCCGTAAGATTTCTGAGTTAGGTATCTATCCGGCAGTGGATCCGTTGGAGTCTACGTCCCGAATCCTCGATCCGAATATTGTAGGCGAGGAACACTATCAGGTTGCTCAGGGTGTAAAACAGCTTTTACAGCATTATAACGAATTGCAGGATATTATCGCCATTTTGGGTGTCGATGAGTTGTCGGACGAAGACAAACTGGTGGTGAATCGTGCTCGTCGGGCACAGCGGTTTTTGTCGCAACCTTTCCACGTGGCCGAGCAGTTTACCGGTCTTCAAGGTGTGATGGTTCCGTTGGAAGAGACTATCCGCGGGTTTAAGATGATTCTTAACGGCGAGATGGACGAATATCCCGAACAAGCATTCTTGAACGTGGGTACAATAGACGAGGCCATTGCCAAAGGTAAGAAGTTGTTAGAACAAGCGAAGACCGCTCACTAATAAAAACGAGAATTATGGTACTTGAAATTATATCTTCGGAACAAATCCTTTTTAAAGGAGAAGTCGAATCGGTTACCCTGCCGGGAGCAAAAGGTTCGTTTACAGTTCTTGAAAATCATGCATCGTTGATTTCTACGCTCGATGCCGGTACCATTGAGTATGTAACGGGCGGTGAGCGGCATTCGGTATCCGTCGGTGGCGGGTTTGTCGATGTGGATAATAATCGTGTAGCAGTTTGTGTACGGTAATTGGAGTAAAAAAGAGATGAGAAAACAAATCGCATACATAGTCGCTTTTTTGTTAACGGTATTTTCGTTCCCGCTGTCGGCACAGGAAAAGGCCGATGGTGAAGGAGAAAAGGCCTTTGACCCGAAAGAGACAATTTTTGAGCACCTGCTCGATGGCTATGGTTGGGAATTACCTTTCTCGCATGAGCATAAAATCCCACTTCCGGTTATCGTGCGGGATTATAAGGGCGATTGGAAAATATTCGGGTCGCATCGGCTTGAACACGGGCAGACTTATGAAGGTTTTTATGTCGCTCAGGACGGCCCGAATAAAGGAAAGGTCGAGAGTGTCGATGATAGGGGAAATCGTTATCGTCCGCTCGATTTGTCGATTACCAAAAATGTGTTGGCGTTGATTATAGCGGCATTCATTTGTGGGTGGTGTGTGCTTTCGGTGGCTCATTGGTATAGAAAGAAACGTTTCAAAGCCCCTAAAAAAGGTGTAGGAGCCATAGAATTTCTTATCGAGTTCGTTTATACGGGCGTGATAAAAAGCACATTGGGCGATAAAGCACCTCGTTTTGCCCCTTATTTATTGACCGTATTTTTCTTTATCCTTTTGATGAACCTGTTAGGGCTGATCGTAATTTTCCCCGGTGGCGCTAATTTGACGGGTAATATAGCCGTTACTATGGTTCTTGCTTTGTGTACATTTATCGTAGTAAATGTGCGCGGAACAAAAGAATATTGGAAAGAAATATTTTGGCCCGATGTACCGTTGTGGTTGAAGTTTCCGTTACCTATCATGCCCTTGATCGAGGTGTTCGGAATATTTACCAAACCGGCGGCTTTGATGGTGCGTTTGTTTGCCAATATGATGGGCGGGCATATGATTATATTGTCGCTTATATCGCTCATTTTCATTTTTGGAGCATTCGGAGCGGTTGTTATAGGGGCAACGACAGTCGTATCGGTGTTGTTCTCTTTGTTTATGTTGCTTATAGATACGTTGGTATCGTTTATTCAAGCCTATGTGTTTACCATGCTTTCGACTCTGTTCATAGCTTTGGCACAAGTCGATGGGCATCATGAAGGAAAAGTGGAAGAAATAAAATAATGTATAATCTCTAAACAACAAACATTATGTTAGGAATGATTTTATTACAAGCAGCAGCCGGTGCAAGTCTGGCTAAGTTGGGCGCCTGTATCGGCGCTGGTATCGCCGCTATTGCAGCAGGTATTGGTATTGGTAAGATCGGTTCATCGGCGATGGATGCCATAGCTCGTCAGCCCGAAGCCAGCGGTGATATCCGAAGCAACATGATCGTGATTGCCGCTCTTGTAGAAGGTGTTGCATTGTTCGCTGTGATTGTTTGCGTGATGTCATTATTCCTCTAAGATATGGAACTGTTCACGCCCGAATTCGGCTTGGTATTTTGGATGTTCGTTGTCTTCGTCATCCTTTTTGCCATTCTTGCGAAGTTTGCTTGGCCCTATATTATCCGCAGTCTCGACGAACGTGCCGAGCTTATCGATAAGGGGGTTGAGTATGCACAAGAGGCAAAAGCGCAATTAGACAACGCACAAGCGGATGCCAAAGCTCTTTTGGTCGAAGCGCAGAAACAACAGATGGAGATTCTGCACGAAGCTGCCCAGATGAAAACTCATATCATAGAGGAGGCTCGTCAGGCAGCATCGGTAGAGGCGAAGAAAGTAATGGACGCTGCGGCCGTGTCGATCGAGCAAGCTCGAAAAGAGTCGGAACTTCAATTCCGCCGCGAGGTAAGCGAGTTTGCCCTGCAAATTGCAGAAAAAATGATGCGTAAGCAACTTTCTGATGACAAAACGCAGGTCGAAATGATCGACAAACTGTTGAATGAAATTGAGAATCAAAACTAATAGGATATGAACGAAGGGTTAATACCGAGCCGATATGCGAAAGCTCTTTATAAGTATGCTCAGGAGCATCATGTGGCCGCTCCTATTTACGAAGAGATGAAACGGCTTGATGCAGCTTTTGCAACTCATACCGAGTTGTCTAAGGCACTGAGTAACCCGGCTCTCTCTGCTGCGGATAAGGTGCGGGTATTGTCATCGGCTTTCGGTGAAAAGCCCGACGATTATCTTCTCCGTTTTGTTCAGTTAGTGATTAGGAACCGTCGCGAAACGTTTGCAAGAGCCATTGCTTTGGCTTATCAGGATATTTACCGGCGAGCTAATCATATAGCTCGTGTTACGATAATAACTGCTGTTGCTTTGGATAAGGAAGTTCTCGACCGTATAGGTGATCTCATGAAAAAGCAAACGGATAAGACGTTGGAATTCGTTTATGAAATAGATCCTTCTATCATCGGCGGATTTATTTTACGGGTGGATTCGATGCAATTAGATGCTTCGGTAAATAGTGAATTAAAGAAATTGCGTTTGAAATTGCTAAACAGCAAATGATATGATTAAACCCAGTGAAATATCGGATATTTTAAAAAAGCAACTCGATGAAGTCGATTCCAAAATCAATTTCGAGGAAGTGGGTACTGTTCTCGAAGTGGGTGATGGGGTGGCTCATGTCTATGGACTCGAAAATGTGCGGTCAAGCGAACTTATCGAGTTTGAGAATGGAGTGCACGGAGTTGCGATGAACCTCGAAGAGAGCAATGTGGGTGTCATTTTGCTCGATAATGTCGATAAGGTTACCGAAAATATGACGGCTCGTCGTACGGGAGAGATTGCCTCTCTTCCTGTTGGCGAAGGATTGCTAGGGCGGGTCATCAATACGTTGGGTGAACCCATTGACGGGGCCGGTCCCATTCAGGGTGATTTGATTCGATTGCCTCTTGAACGTAAGGCTCCGGGTGTTATTTTCCGTCAGCCGGTGAACGAGCCTTTGCAGACCGGTATCAAGGCGATAGACTCTATGGTTCCTATCGGCCGTGGACAGAGAGAGTTGATCATCGGCGACCGTCAAATCGGGAAAACGGCTATCGCCATCGATACGATTATCAATCAACGAGATAATTATAAAAACGGTAACCCCTTGTATTGTATTTACGTAGCTATCGGTCAGAAGGCTTCTTCTGTGGCTGCGTTGGTGAATACATTGAAAGAGCACGGAGCGCTCGATTATACGGTCGTTTTGGCAGCGAACGCTTCCGATTCGGCTGCTATGCGTTATTATGCGCCTTTTGCGGGGGCTGCTATCGGGGAGTACTTCCGGGATAGCGGGCGTCATGCATTGGTAATTTATGACGACTTATCGAAGCAGGCGGTTTCCTATCGTGAAATTTCGTTGATTCTTCGTCGTCCTTCCGGTCGTGAGGCCTATCCGGGCGATATATTCTATTTGCATTCCCGTTTGCTCGAAAGGGCTGCTAAGATTATCAATAATGACGAGGTTGCTTCTTCGATGAACGATTTGCCCGAGGTGATGAAACCGATGGTGAAAGGTGGCGGATCTTTGACGGCATTGCCTATTATCGAGACACAGGCCGGAGACGTTTCGGCTTATATCCCTACGAACGTGATTTCGATTACCGACGGACAGATATTCTTGGAAACGGCATTGTTTAACCAAGGGGTACGTCCGGCTATCAATGTGGGTATCTCTGTTTCCCGTGTAGGTGGTAACGCTCAGGTAAAAGCCATGAAGAAGATTGCCGGTACATTGAAAATAGATCAAGCTCAGTTCCGTGAGCTCGAATCGTTTACAAAATTCGGTGGCGATGTCGATCCTGTGACGGCCATGACAATCGATAAAGGGCGTAAGAACGAACGTATTCTTATACAGCCTCAGTATTCGCCGGTTCCCGTGGAAGAGGAAATCGCTATTATATATTGCGGTACACAGGGATTGTTGCACAATGTCCCGATGGACAAGGTAGCCGAGTTTGAAAAATTGTATTTGCAAATATTGAAATCAAAATATAGCCACGAAGTGATGGACGAATTGCGTGCAGGACATCTTGACGACAAGATTGCTGCTCTCATGACCGAAGTTGCCGAAGAGGTTGCTAATCGATTTAAGGCATAAACTATGGCATCAATGCGCGACTTAAAAGGAAGAATCGGTTCAGTCGCTTCTTCCGAAAAAATAACCGGTGCGATGAAGATGATTTCATCGGCCAAGATGCATAAGGCCGAGTCGGCTTTGCGTCGTGTACGGCCTTTCAGGGATCAAATTCAAAACACCATCGATCACCTTATTTCGGCTGATGCTGAATATAGTTCTCCGCTTACCGAGATTCGTCCCGTAAAGCGGAGGGCGATTGTTTTGCTCAGCTCGGACGAGGGATTGTGTGGCGCATTTAATATGAATCTTTTTAAACGCACGCTCGAAATTATCAATCAGGCACGAATGGCAGAGACCGAAAATCCAGTCATGTTTGTTGTTTATCCGATTGGAAAGAAAGCCTCTAAATTCGCTCAAAAACTTGTGGGGGATAATGTCGATGTTACTGCCGATGAAATGACCGCTAAAAGCTCTGCCGAGGATATCGCCCGTTTTACCGGAGAATTGACGCGGGAGTTTATTGCCGGAAAAGTCGATTGCGTGGAAGTTGTATATACTCATTATAAAAGCGCGAGCAAACAGATTTTAGCGACTCGTCAATTATTGCCGATTGCCGCCGATGATTTGGCGACGGGTGAAAAAGTCGAGCGTAATAAACCTTATTTGTTCGAGCCCGATGTGAATACGATCTATAATGAGGTATTACCGCTTTATGTTCTGTCGAGTATGCAGGAGGCTATCTGTTCCAATCGGGTGTCAGAACAGGCGGCCCGGGTGATGGCCATGCAGTCGGCGAACGATAATGCGAAAGAATTGTTGGACGAACTGCAATTGGAATATAATAAACTGCGTCAGCAGAGTATTACGTCCGAATTGTTGGATATTATCGGAGGAAAAGTAGATTGAAATCAAGGGGCTTGAAGAACCAAGCTCTTTTTTATGAACGAAATAAACCATAGTGTTAACTAATAAAAATAGAAGAGTTCTATAAAGAAATTTATGGGAAGTTTTAAAAATTACATCACATCTTTCTGGAAAGGATTACTGAGCCTTCTTAAAGGAATGGGGGTTACCGGTAAGTATTTTTTCAGCCGGAAAGTTACCGAACAGTACCCTGAGAATAGGGCTACATTGAAAATCCCCGAGCGTTTCAGAGGTACGTTAACTTTGATTTATGACGAAAACGGACAGCACAAGTGCATTGCGTGCGGTATTTGTCAGATGAATTGCCCGAATGGGACAATCAAAATCGAGGCTTCGAAAATTACCACCGAAGATGGTAAGACGAAACGAGTGTTAGATAAATATGTGTATGATTTGGGTAGTTGCACCTTTTGCCAATTGTGTGTGACTACATGTCCTCACCATGCTATCAAATTTACAAACGAGTTTGAGCATGCCGTTTATACGCGTGAGAAGTTGGTGAAACAACTGAATCGTACCGATAACCCAACAGAAAATAATTGATTAACATTATGGAACAAATAGCAAATCAAGTTATCTTCGGCTTGCTTGCATTGGTCATCGTGGTTTGTTCGATTCTTACGGTAACCACGCGGCGCATATTGCGGGCGGCTACTTACCTTCTGTTTGTGCTTTTTGCGACGGCGGGTATCTATTTCCAGCTTGACTATACATTTTTAGGAGCCGTGCAATTGGCCGTTTATGCCGGTGGTATCGTAGTCTTGTTCGTCTTCTCTATCTTGTTGACGAGTCACCCGGGAGACAAATCGGAATTGTTGACACCTAAAAAACGTGTAGTAGGTCTTATTGCTTCGATATTCGGTGCAATCGTGTGCGGATATACATTATTTACTTATCCGTTTTTCACGAAACCGCTTACCAGCGTAATTACCGGAGAGGTAGATATGAAAGAAATAGGGCATGCTCTTATGGGTATGGACAAGTTTCAGTATCTGTTGCCTTTCGAAGCTGTCAGTGTGTTGTTATTGGCTTGTATCATCGGTGGCATTATGATTGCCCGTAAAAGATAAGAGACTATGGAAATACCAATGATTGCCTATTTGGTGGTAAGTACCATCATGTTTTTTGCCGGAGTTTACGGGTTCGTCACACGTAAAAATATGCTGGCTATGCTCATTTCCCTTGAATTGATGCTGAATGCGGTGGATATCAATTTTGTGGTGTTTAACCGTTACCTTTATCCCGAGGCATTGGAGGGATTCTTTTTCACCCTCTTTGCAATAGGCATCGCCGCTGCCGAGACAGCGCTTGCTATTGCGATCATTATCAATATTTTCCGTCATATACGGAATGTTGAAGCGCGTAACCTTGATAAAATGAAATATTGATCGATATGGAATATTCAGTTATAATACTTTTACTTCCGCTTTGCATGTTCCTGTTTTTGGGACTTGTGGGGCATAAGTTGAGCGAACGTGTTGCCGGGATATTGGGAACAATCGGATTGTCGGTAGCTGCCGTTTTGGCTTATGTAGTGGCGTTCAACTATTTTACCATGCCCCGCAATGCAGAAGGCGTTTTCGACACCTTGCAGCCGATCAATTTCGAATGGTTGCGTTTTACAGAACATTTGCATATTGACTTGGGCATTTTATTAGACCCTATTTCCGTGATGATGCTGGTTGTTATCACAACCGTGTCGTTGATGGTTCATATTTATAGTATGGGCTATATGCATGGAGAAAAAGGGTTCCAGCGTTATTATGCGTTTTTGTCGTTGTTCAGCTTCTCCATGTTGGGGTTGGTGGTAGCGACGAACATTTTCCAAATGTATATTTTCTGGGAGTTGGTAGGTGTTTCTTCCTATTTGCTCATCGGATTTTATTATACTAAGCCGGCGGCTGTATCTGCTTCTAAAAAGGCCTTTATCGTTACCCGTTTCGCCGACTTGGGCTTTTTGATCGGTATTCTTATCCTCTCGTTCTTTACCGAGACTTTCGATTTTGCTACATTGATGTCCAATCCTTCGGCATTGGTGAGCGAAACGGCCGGCATGACCTTTATGGGCTGTTCGGTAGCCGCTTGGGCTATGGCTCTTATCTTTATGGGAGGTGCAGGTAAGTCGGCTATGTTCCCGTTGCATATATGGTTGCCCGATGCGATGGAAGGTCCTACTCCTGTATCGGCGCTTATCCATGCCGCTACGATGGTTGTAGCCGGTGTTTATTTGGTAGCCCGGTTGTTCCCTATGTATTGTGCCGTGCCCGAAGTGCTCGAACTGATTACATGGGTAGGAGCCATTACCGCTCTTTATGCTGCTGTCGTTGCGTGCGTGCAGACCGATATTAAACGGGTGCTCGCTTTCTCGACCATTTCTCAGATCGCTTTCATGATGGTAGCGTTGGGAGTTGCCTCCGATGTCGATTTGCACACCGGACTCGGTTACATGGCTTCCATGTTCCACTTGTTCACGCACGCCATGTTTAAAGCGCTGCTTTTCTTGGGTGCGGGTTGCATTATCCATGCCGTTCACTCCAACGAAATGTCCGAGATGGGAAACCTTCGCAAATATATGCCTGTGACCCATATCACGTTCCTTATCGCATGTTTGGCTATTGCCGGTATTCCTCCGTTCTCGGGATTTTTCAGTAAAGACGAAATCTTAACCGCCGCATTCGAAAAGAGTGCGTTCTGGGGCGTTTGGATGACGGCTGTCGCCGGTCTGACGGCTTTTTACATGTTCCGCTTGTATTACCGTATCTTCTGGTGGAGCAAACCTTCTTACGAACATCATACTCCGCACGAGGCTCCTGCTGCCATGTATTTGCCTTTGGTATTTCTCGCGTTGGTTACGTGTGTTGCCGGATTCATTCCTTTCGGAGAATTCGTATCGGTAAACGGCGAGGCCTATCATATACATCTCGACTGGTCGGTAGCGACTACAAGTATTATAGTCGCAGTAGCCGCTATCGCTTTGGCTACATGGATGTACCTCTCGGAAAATACCAAACCCAAAGCTCTTGCCGATAAGTTCCGTGCTTTGCATACGGCGGCTTATCATCGATTCTATATGGACGAGCTCTATATGTGGGTGACTCATAAAGTGATATTCCAGCGAATTTGTCGGCCTATCGCATGGTTCGATCGTCATATCGTCGATGGCACGATGAATATGTTGGCGACCGTTACCAACGGGGTTTCCTACGGCATACGCAAGTTGCAGTCGGGATATATCCAGTGGTATGTATGGGTATTCATTATGGGTGCATTGTTAATCGCCGTATTGGCCATGTGTTTTTAACTGATGGTTGAACGATAAAATATTAAAGAAACACTATGAATTTTCTATCATTATTTGTGCTTATCCCTCTCTTGATGATGCTGGGTCTTTGGATCGCAAGAGATATGAAACAGATACGAACGGTAGCGGTTATCGGTTCGACCATTTTGTTGGCGTTGTCTGTATATACTCTCGTTGAGTTTTTGGCCGAACGCGCTGCCGGAAATACGGCTACAATGCTGTTTACCGATAGCAGAATGTGGTATGCTCCGTTAAATATTCACTATGCTGTGGGTGTGGACGGAGTGTCAGTGGCCATGCTATTGCTTTCTTCTATTATTGTATTTGCCGGAGTGTTCGCTTCTTGGAAGATAAATCCTCTTCCCAAAGAATATTTCTTGTGGTTCATGTTGTTGTCTACCGGTGTATTCGGTTTCTTTATTTCGGTGGACCTTTTCACTATGTTCATGTTCTACGAAGTGGCGCTTATTCCCATGTACTTATTGATAGGTGTTTGGGGAAGCGGCAGAAAGAACTATTCGGCAATGAAACTGACCTTGATGTTGATGGGTGGTTCTGCTTTGTTGATGATTGGTATCTTGGGTATCTATTATCAATCGGGGCTCCATTCGATGAATGTAGTCGAAATTGCCGAGCACGGTAATATCCCCATGAACTGGCAATACTTCTTGTTCCCGATGACTTTCGTGGGATTCGGTGTGTTGGGGGCTATGTTCCCGTTCCACACATGGTCGCCCGATGGTCACGCTTCGGCTCCTACGGCAGTGTCTATGTTGCATGCCGGCGTATTGATGAAATTAGGAGGATACGGTTGTTTCCGTGTAGCCATTTATCTGATGCCTCAGGCTGCGACCGAATTGGCTTGGATATTCTTAATACTTACCGGTATCAGTGTAGTTTACGGAGCGTTCAGCGCTTGTGTTCAGACCGACCTCAAATACATCAACGCTTACTCTTCGGTGAGTCACTGCGGTTTGGTTTTGTTCGCCATATTGATGTTGAACACGACGGCTATGACCGGAGCCGTGATGCAGATGCTTTCTCACGGTTTGATGACCGCTCTTTTCTTTGCCCTCATCGGTATGATTTATGGACGTACACATACCCGTGATATTCGGGAGATGGGAGGTTTGATGCAAATCATGCCGTTCCTTTCGGTTTGTTACGTGATTGCCGGTTTGGCTTCGTTGGGTCTCCCGGGATTGAGTGGCTTCGTTGCCGAAATGACTATATTCGTCGGTTCGTTCGAGCATACAGATACGTTCCACCGAGTGTTTACCATCGTAGCTTGTACTTCGATTGTGATTACGGCGGTTTATATTTTGCGGGTTGTTGGTAAACTTTTGTTCGGCGCTGTTCAGAACGAACATCACCGGGAGTTGACCGATGCCGAATGGTGGGAACGTCTGTCGGCCATTACCTTGATCGTATGCGTGGCCGCTATCGGCTGTTTCCCGAATTGGATTGCCGATTTGATTCGTCAAGGTGTGGAACCTATAACTAATTTGTTGTCTCAAGCTCTTTAATAAAACAGTATATGGACTATTCACAGTTTTTAATTATGCGCGGAGAAATATCGCTGCTGCTTGTGTTTTTGCTGATATTTCTTTTTGACACCTTTGGAGGGAAAAAGAGCCTCAAAGGATTATCCATTACGGCATGCGTTTTATTCGCCCTGCATACGGTTTGGAATATAATACCGGTCGATTCTGCTACGGCGTTCGGGGGTATGTATCAGACTTCTCCCATAGCTTCGATGGTTAAAACCGTACTCAATATAGGCACATTGATTGTTTTGTTACAATCCATTTCGTGGTCCGATACCCCCGATGTCAAATTGCGCCGAGGAGAGTTTTACGAATTGTTATTGGTTACCTTGTTCGGTATGTATTTAATGGTTTCGTCGGGACACTTCTTGCTGTTCTTTATCGGACTCGAAACCGCATCGTTACCGATGGCCGCTTTGATAGCTATCAATAAGAAAGATACGGAATCGTATGAGGCGGGAGCCAAATACCTCTTTACGGCGGTTTTCTCTTCGGCTGTCTTCCTGTTGGGCCTTTCGTTCCTCTATGGAGTATCGGGCTCTCTCTATTTCGGCGATATAGCCGTAGCGATTGCATCTAATCACACGCCACTGTTGATCGCCACGCTCGTTTTTGTATTGGCCGGTATGGGATTCAAACTTTCGCTGGTTCCGTTCCATTTGTGGACAGCCGATGTTTATCAAGGAGCTCCCACACAGGTGACTTCTTATTTGTCGGTTATATCGAAAGGGGCTGCTGCTTTTGCATTGATGTTGATCCTTTACAAAGTCTTCTTCCTAGATCCTGTCATCTGGCAAGGTATCATGTGGGCTTTGATCGTGTTGACCATTACAGTGGGTAACTTGTTCGCTATTCGTCAGAAGAATCTGAAACGCTTTTTGGCTTTCTCTTCTATCTCTCAGGCAGGATATATTATGTTGGGTATTATAGCAGGTTCGGCACAGGGTATGGCTGCGTTGGTTTACTATGTGCTGGTGTACATATTCTCCAACTTGGCTGCATTCGGTGTGATATCGTCTGTTGAGCGTAGTAGTGGAAAGGTAGGAATGGACGACTATAACGGTCTGTACAAAACCAATCCCAAGTTGAGTGTCGTTATGATGTTGGCGATGTTCTCTTTGGCGGGAATTCCTCCCTTTGCCGGATTTTTCAGCAAATTCTTCATTTTTGCTTCGGCTATCCATTCAGGATTCTATATTTTAGTACTTATCGCCTTGTTGAATACCATTATTTCGCTTTATTACTATTTGTTGGTGGTAAAAGCTATGTTCATCAACAACGAGAACGATTGTGCCATAGCTCCGTTCCGTAGCGATAACGCTTCCCGTGTCAGCCTGATTGTTTGTGTCGCCGGTATTTTACTGTTGGGAATCGTAAGTTGTGTCTATACCTACTTCACAGATCTCAGCTTGATAGGAGCTTAATGATAGAATAAAGAGCAAAATAATTCCTTGTATCATGTTAGACAGATGGCAGACAGCTATCTGTCTAATTTTTTTTGTATGAAGTCAGTACAGGTAGCGAATATTAGCGACTATCATGTGTTGCTCATAGAAATTTTGCGGTATCTTTCGGGCGATATGCCTGCCACTCTACTAAAATATTTTGAGAATAGAGATTGGTCGTTGAAACCCAATTCATAGGCGATTTCTTTAATTGACATAGGGGAGTTGCGTAGAAGAATTTGAGCTTCGAGTACGGTATATTCCTCGATCCATTGTGAGGCACTGCGACCGCTTGCTTGTCGGATAACAGTTGTCAGGTGTCGTGGAGTCAGAGACAGAGCATCGGCATAGAATGAAACACGCCGATGCTGTCGGTAATTGGTGTGCAGTGAATCTAAGAAATCATAGAGAATCTTTTTGCTGTGCGAGGCAGGTGCTGCGGTTGCTTCCCGGTTTTGGCAGATATTGCGTATTTGAAAAAATAGACCGACGATGAGGGGATATAAAGTCCCTATCGGATCATGTTCGGTAGTATCGGCACAAAGGCAAAGCAGTTCATGAAAACGAGCAAGCCGATTTCGTTCCTCTTCCGTAACGATGATGAAAGCATCGTGCGCGGCAATTGAGCTTAATGTTCGTTCTGTAAAGAGTAATTGCCTCCAAAAGGATTTGGATAATAGCAGTCCGACGCATAGAAAATCGGGACTCCGTTTTACAATGCGACAGGCACATGGAACAGTGAAGCATAGTAAATGCTCCTTATCGAAATGATAGGTTTGTAAATTGATTTCTATTTCCATTTCCCCATTCCAACATAAAAAGAGACATGGAACATCGATTTTGACCGGATAGGCATGTGCGCCAAACAAATCCTTTTCACGCCATATTACGAAGGGTCTCTCTCCATCGTCGAGTTGCATACGCCTTAATAGAGTTTCAAATGTAAAAATCTGGTCTTGCATACAAAAAGACATTATTTCTTAATATATATAAGGAATTATATAGGATAATCGTACAAAAATACAAAATATAAGCAGAATAATACATTGCCGGATCCAGCATATCTCCGTTACTTTGTCGTGTAATCAAATTTAGAGAATAATGAAACGAAAAATTTTGAGTATTGCGTTTGGTTTGGTAGTTGTACCGTCGGCAATTATGGCGCAGACAGCAGCGACAGAGCATACAATACGTGCTAACGAGGCTGTAAAAACAGAGTTGGATTTCAATGACCGTCAGGATTTCGAGGATGCCAGTCGGGGATTCATTGCGACAGTTAACACTTCGGCCATCATGACCGAAGATGGGAAGGAGTCCTATTCGCTCGAAGGTTGGGATTTCTTGAAAAACGATGTTCCCGAAACTGCGAATCCGAGTCTTTGGCGACAGTCGCAGCTCAATCGCTTCAACGGTCTTTTTGAGGTCATTCCAGATAAACTCTATCAGGTTCGTGGTTTCGATATCGCCAATATGACCTTTATTCGTTCTGATCATGGTTGGATTATTATTGATGTAACAACGACCAATGCAGCTGCAAAAGCTGGTTATGACCTCATTAAGAAACACGTGGCCGATCTGCCGGTTGAAGGGGTTATCTTTACCCACCCGCACGGCGACCATTATGGAGGTATTGCAGCTATTCGCGAGGGGTCATCGAAGAAAGATTTCGAAATCATTGCGCCCAAAGGGTTCATGGCATCGGCTCAAAACGAAAATGTGCTAGCCGGTGTGGCAATGACTCGTCGGGCTACTTATATGTACGGCCTGCAATTGGAGCCGAGTGTTACGGGCAATCTCGGCTGTGGCTTAGGACAGGCTATGTCTACCGGTAGTAAAGGTATTGCACGCCCGACAATCGAGATCGAAACCACCGGTGAGAAACATACGATTGATGGAGTAGAGATGGAATTTGTCTATGTACTTGATACGGAAGCTCCGGTAGAAATTATGGTATGGTTTCCTCAAATGAAAGCATTCTGTACAGCCGAGGATATGACGCATAATATGCACAATCTGCAAACTTTGCGCGGTGCAAAGGTCCGTAACGGTTTGTTGTGGAGCAAAGCCGTGGATACGGCTATCGAACGTTATGGTGATGAAGTGGAGGTTTCGTTTGCCACACATCATTGGCCGACATGGGGAAATGAACGCATCGTAGATTATTGGGAGGCACAACGCGATTTATACCGGTATTTGCATGACCAAACCTTGCACATGGCCAATCGAGGTCTGACTCCGAATGAAATTGCCGAAGAGATGCAATTGCCTGCTTCTCTCGCTTCGCAGTTCCATTGTCGGGGTTATTATGGCACATTGAGTCATAACGTAAAGTCTCAGTATGATCTTTATTTCGGTTGGTTCGACGGAAACCCTGCACACTTGAATCCGCTGCCCCCTACGGAACTCGGAACTAAGTATGTCGAGGCAATCGGAGGTGCGGAAAAGGTTCTTGAAGTGGCCCGGGCTTCTTATGATAAGGGCGATTATCGTTGGGTTGCAACTCTGCTTGACCATCTTGTATTTGCGGAGCCGCAGAATATGGCGGCTCGTCGTCTGTTGGCTGATACCTACACACAACTGGGGTATCAGGCCGAGAGCGGTCCGTGGCGCAACTTCTATCTGACCGGCGCTCGTGACCTGCTGAAAAGCGATGTCCCTTATACTTCACAGCTCATTAACGATGGTGTGTTGGCGCAGATGGATATGGGAATGTTACTCGATTATTGCGCGATTCAGTTGAATGGAGAAAAGGCCGCAGACAAAGAGGCAGTCATCAATATAGACTTCACAGATACGAACGACAAAGTTGTGCTTATATTGAATAATGGTGTTTTGAACCATCGCTTGAATCGACAGGAGAAGGAGGCAGACCTTACGTTGAGTATCGCCAAAATGGATTTCGTAAAGCTGTTCTTTGGACGTACTGATACCGAAGCCTTACGTAATGCTGGCAAGATTAAGATGCAAGGAGATGAGAAGGCTATTGAAATGCTTCGCTGTTGTTTTGAAGCTGCCGATTCAAACTTCAAAATCGTACTGCCTTAAAAATTGGACGTGATATAGTAGTTCCCGGCGGAGGTATAAAATTTACCTCCGCCGGTTTGTTTATAAAATTATAAGTACGTATAGACCGGTTAGGTAATCTGACGATTGTTGAGATAGCGAAAGTAATGATGGAGAACCCATTTCTCAATTAAAACTCCCAAATTAATCTTGAATCAGGAAAATAAAAAAGGCGTACAATGCGTACGCCTTTTCTCGACATGTATGTATAAGATATTATTTCATTTTGCCGGACAGAACGGCTTTTGTATCCGAAGCAATCATGTATTCTTCGTCTGTGGGAATGACGACTACTTTTACTTTTGATGCCGGGGTGCTTATCACACATTCCGTTCCATGAATCTGTTTATTTATTTCGGGATCGATTTCTACTCCCATAAAAGCCAACGGTTTACATACGGCTTCGCGCGTTATGGTTTGATTTTCGCCTACACCTCCGGTAAAGACGATGATATCTACTCCGCCTAACGCCGCAGCATAAGCTCCTATGTATTTGGTGATTCGGTATTCATACATTTGTAACGCCAAAATAGCCCGTTCGTTTTTTGCGGCGACTCCGGCTTCTATGTCTCTCATGTCGGAAGATAATCCCGATATACCAGCCACTCCGCTTTTTTTATTCACCAAATTTGCTACTCCGGCAGAATCGAGGTGTTCTTTGTCCATTAAATAGGTGAGGACTCCTGCATCGACATCGCCCGACCGAGTTCCCATCATTAATCCTTCAACCGGAGTCATACCCATAGAGGTGTCGACAGACTTCCCGTCTTTAATCGCCGTAATGGAACCTCCGTTTCCGATGTGGCAGGTAATTATGCGTTGTTTCTCGTAGGGCACTCCTAAAAACTCGCAAGCTCGTTTCGATACGTAACGATGACTTGTTCCGTGGAATCCATATCGGCGTATCCCGTATTTTTTATATAAATCGTAGGGAAGGGCATACATGTAGGCATGCGCGGGCATGGTTTGGTGGAATGCCGTATCGAATACTCCTACTTGCGGAACCGTAGGCATCAATTTGGATATTGCTTCGATACCCGCCATGTTGACTGGATTGTGCAACGGCGCTATATCGTAACATTCTTTTATTTTTTCGATAACTTCGTCTGTGATGAGCACGCTTTTGTTGAATTTTTCTCCACCGTGCACGACCCGATGACCAACAGCATCGATTTCATCGAACGACTCGATACACCCATATTCTTTACCGGTGAGTACATTCAGTATGTTTTGAATAGCCGAATGGTGTTCCGGCATACTGGTTTTTAAAATTACTTTTTCTCCGTTGGGCAAAGTTAGTTTCAAGAAAGAATCTTCCAATCCTATTTTTTCTGCTCCTCCTTGTGCCAATACGGACTTGGAGTCGATGTCGAATAATTTGTATTTTACCGACGAGCTACCGCAATTTAATACTAATATTTTCATAAGGCATGCATTAAGGTTATTTTTTCAAACTGATGGCTTGATTACAAGTAATGGCTATCATTTTATAGATATCATCGACCGAACAACCTCTGGAAAGATCGTTGACCGATGCGGCGATTCCTTGAAGAATAGGACCTACGGCTTCGGCATGAGCTAACCTTTGAACCAGTTTATAAGCGATGTTGCCTACTTCGAGCGAAGGGAATACCAGTACATTCGCATGTCCGGCAATCTCGCTACCCGGAGCTTTGCTTGCTCCTACGGCCGGAACAATCGCTGCGTCGGTTTGCAACTCTCCATCGATTTTTAGAGAAGGTTCCATCTCTTTGGCCAGTCGGGTAGCCTCCACTACTTTATCGACCATTTCATGACTGGCACTGCCTTTTGACGAGAAACTCAACATGGCGATACGTGGATCGATGTTAGCGATATCTCGGGCTGTTTTCGCAGTGGATACAGCTATTTGGGCGAGTTCCGAAGCTGTCGGGTTGGGTAATACGGCACAATCGGCGAAAACCATCAATCCGTCTTCTCCGTATGAACGATCGGGGACGAACATGAGGAATGCTCCCGAAACGACCTTTACGCCGGGAGCGGTTTTGATAATTTGAAAAGCCGACCGTAACACATTACCTGTCGTGTTACGAGCTCCGGCAACTTCGCCGTCGGCATCTCCGTTTTTAATCATGAGGCAACCGAGGAAAAGAGGATCTTCGACCATCTTTTCGGCTTTTTCGAGGGTTACGCCTTTGGCTTTTCTTAGCTCATATAGAAGTTGAGTATATGTTTCTTTTTTTTCGTGGTTTGTAGGATTTACCAGAGTCGCCTTGTCGATGTGTTTCAGCTTGTACCGATCGGCAAGTTCCATAATTTCAGACGGTTCCCCGATGAGTATAATATCGGCGATGTTGTCGGCCAATATTCGGTCGGCTGCTTGTAAAGTACGTTCTTCCGTTCCTTCGGGTAAAACAATACGCTGTTTGTTTGCTCGGGCTTGTTCTACCATTCGTTCCATTAAATTCATAGTCGGATTGGTTTATGTGTTATTTAGACATTGCAAATGTAGTAATAAAATGTAATATCAAGATTGCAATTTAGGGTAAATATTATATAAAAATATCCCGAATTTTCTTTTTATATTTATTTTTTCTTGTTTTGCTATGTAAGATAAAAATAATATCTATATATTAGCCCCGAAAAAGAAAGAACTTTAATCGAAATTAAGCGGGAAATACTATAATATTGAGAGATTTATGAATAAGGAAAAGTTTATTGTAGAGTATGATTTAAAAAGTGTTTCTCCAACTTTGTTGTGGTCGTATATAGGAACGAAGAACGGATTGGCCGATTGGTTTGCCGACGATGTGCAAAACGAAGAGAAATTATTTACTTTTTTTTGGAATAAGTCTTCTCAGCAGGCTCATCAGATAGCTGTGCGTAGCGGGAGTTATATTCGGTTTCATTGGTTGGACGATGAAGATGAGAAAAGTTTTTTTGAACTTCGCATATCTTCTTCGGAATTAACCGGGGCGACTATGCTGGTTATTACCGATTTCGCATATCCCGACGAGATGGCGGACAGCCGTGGTTTATGGGACCACCAGATAGAGACTCTCCGTCGTAAATTGGGTGTATGACTTTTCTTGAAGAGGTTGAAGGGGAAGTTTTAATTTAGTGTTCTTCCGCAATAATCGTTATCGGCTGTTCGGAAATTCATTTTTTTGCGCTACTTTTGCATTCTGATAACCGGCGAAAGAATGTTCTATATCAAACGACTATACAGGTTTATTCTGAAAAGTTTCTTGCCCCTGTTTCTGATGACATTCTTCATCTGCCTTTTCATCGTGTTGATGCAATTCCTGTGGAGGTATGTCGATGAGATGGTGGGGAAGGGATTGGAAATGTCCGTATTGGCCGAGTTGTTTTTCTATGCCGCTGTGACAATGGTTCCTATGGCTTTGCCGTTGGCTATTTTGTTAGCGTCGTTGATGACTTTCGGTAATTTGGGAGAACGATTGGAATTATTAGCGATAAAGGCGGCGGGTATTTCTTTGCTCCAAATCATGCGGCCGTTGGTTATTTTTCTTATATTTGTTGCTATCGGGGCTTTCTTTTTCCAGAATAATGTTTTGCCGAAATCTCAGGTAAAGATGTGGACATTGCTTTATTCCATGCGGCAAAAATCTCCCGAACTCGATATTCCCGAGGGTGTATTTTATGATCAGATTAGCGGGTATAACCTTTATGTGAAAAAGAAAGATCATAAAACGGGTATGCTCTATGATGTCATGATTTATGATATGTCGGCTGGATTCGATAATGCCATGATTATTTTAGCCGATTCCGGGAAATTGAAAATGACCGATGATAAAGAACATCTTTTCTTAACGTTATATAGCGGGGAATCTTTTGAAAATCTCAGGGACCAAAGGACGAGCACCAGCAATATTCCCTATCGACGGGAGACCTTCTCGTTGAAGGAGATTATGATTGCATTCGATGCCAATTTCAACCGAATGGACGATGGTATCATGCAGAACCAATACATAGGAAAAGACTTGGCGGCATTGCAATCTTCTATCGACTCGATGACTTATCGGGTAGATAGTATCGGAAATAATTATGCCAATAGCTTGAAAGTATCGGGTTATTTTGCTTTATACGACCGTCCGGGCATGCATGTTTCGAAAGAGGATTCGATACGCGAGCAGAAGGCTGTCGCCGAGGCTGCGGAGTTGAATCTCGATAGTTTGTTCGACGGCGGCAGCCTCCAACGTAAGCAGTTGTATTTGGATCGTGCCGTGGCAAGAGCCGGACGATATAAATCGGATTATGAATTTCGCAGCTATACGATGGGCGATGAAAATAAAGTCATCAGGCGTCACCAGATCGAGATGTACAAAAAGTTTACGCTTTCGTTTGCCTGTATCATTTTCTTTTTTATAGGGGCTCCGTTAGGGGCTATTATCCGCAAAGGGGGATTGGGAATGCCGGTGGTGGTGTCGGTATTTATGTTTATCTTTTATTATATTATCGATAACAGCGGTTATAAGTTGGCAAGGGACGGACGTTGGGAAGTGTGGGAAGGTATGTGGCTCAGTTCTGCGGTGCTTCTACCATTGGGTATATTTTTGACCTATAAGGCGGTGAAAGATTCGGCCGTGTTTAACCCCGACGTGTATATCAATTTTTTCAGAAAATTGATCGGTCGCCAAGAATTGCGTAAGGTTGTTTTGAAAGAGGTGATTATCGAGGATATGAATCCGATGGAAGCCATTGAAAGGGCTCATCGTTTGTCTGATTCTTGTCAGCGGTTCCTTGATAAGGTGGGACGGAAGCGTCAGTCTTATTGGAAATATTGTTTGTACGGATATAACAAATCGGATATAATTGCATTGGGAAACCAAATTAACGAACTGGTCGATTATGTCTCGAACAGCCATAGTCAGATGGTGATTAGTAAGCTGATGGATTATCCTATTTTGCGTAATTTGTGGGTTTATCGTCCAGCTCCATCGGTGAAATGGGGTTATGTATTGGCGGCTCTTTTCCCGATAGGCTTGTTGTTATATTGGATAGGTTCACGGCAGCAACGACTGTTGCGGAATGAAGTGGAAGCTATCGTTCACACGAATGAAGAGTTGTGCGTACAGTTGGAGAAAGAGGAGAGCGATAGAATTGAAGAGAATAAAACTGTATAGATATGAGTAAAGATACGATTTTAAGTTCGATAGAAGATGCTGTCGAAGATTTCAGACAGGGTAAATTTTTGATTGTGGTCGATGATGAGGATCGTGAGAATGAAGGCGATTTTATCATCGCCGCAGAAGCCATTACCCCAGAGAAGGTAAATTTTATGTTGGCTAACGGCCGAGGAGTTTTGTGTGCTCCCATTACCATGCAGCGTTGTGAAGAATTGAATTTATACCGTCAGGTGAATCACAATACCTCTATGCTGGGTACACCTTTTACAGTAACCATCGATAAATTGGAGGGTTGTACGACAGGTGTTTCGAGCCACGACAGGGCGGCTACGATACGGGCTTTGGCCGATCCTTCTTCGACGCCCGAGACATTCGGGCGTCCCGGACATATAAATCCTCTTTATGCCCAAGATAAAGGAGTCTTGAAAAGAGCCGGACATACGGAGGCTGCGGTCGATTTGGCACGTTTGGCCGGCTTATATCCCGCAGCCGCATTGATCGAAATTTTGAATGAGGACGGTACAATGGCTCGATTGCCTCAGTTGGCTAAGGTAGCCGAAAAGTTCGGTATAAAGATTATCGCCATACGTGATTTGATCGCTTATCGCCTGAAACAAGAGTCGATGGTAGAACGTGGAGACGAGGTGGATATGCCTACGGAGTACGGACATTTCCGGTTGATTCCGTTCCGTCAGCTTTCCAATGGGTTGGAACATATCGCTTTGATAAAGGGATCTTGGGAACCCGATGAACCGATATTGGTTCGGGTTCATTCCTCGTGTATGACGGGTGATATTTTCGGGTCGATGCGTTGCGATTGCGGGGAGCAGTTGCATAAAGCCATGCAGGCGGTCGAATCCGAAGGAAAAGGTGTCATTGTTTATATGAATCAAGAAGGCCGGGGTATAGGGTTGATGAATAAAATCCGAGCCTATCGTTTGCAGGAGGGCGGTCTCGATACAGTGGATGCCAATTTGCATCTTGGATTTAAAGCCGATGAACGGGATTATGGTGTCGGGGCGAGTATTTTAAGGGATATAGGAGTCCGTAAGTTACGATTGATGACGAATAACCCGGTAAAGAGAATCGGTTTAGAGGCATACGGACTGGAAATTGTCGAAAACGTGCCTATCGAAGTTACACCCAACGAGTACAACCGTCGCTATCTGCTGACCAAAGAGAAGCGCATGGGGCATACGTTACATGTGGAAGAGTAGTAAAAAGAGCTTTTTCTAATGGAATAAAATTGGAGGTCATGATGAAATGGCTTCCAATTTTATTTTTAAGATTAGATATATTTATAGGATTTTAGATGAAATCCTATAAATATGTGATATTATATTCCCAATTCCTTTTTTAGCCACACTTTCATCACCGGGTCGGGAATAACAACTTGACGTTTCTCGATTTCTATAAGTTCTTTTTTTACTAATGCTCGTTTTATTATACTGACATTTGCCGATGAACCAAGTTGATATTTTTGTAGAACCTCTTGTGTAGTAAACTCACTATGAACCCCGTCTATGACAGCTCGCAGGAAATTCATTTGATAAGTAGTAAGGCTTTCGGTCTGTTTTTCGAACAATGGAGTATTCTGGTCGATGATATCCTGATATGCCGCCTCAAAATCCTGCTCGGTAGCAGTTTTATCCGTATGAATCCATACCAACCATGCTAACTGCTGTACGTAAGACGAATGGTTATCCACCCTTTGACATATCTTTTCGGCCAACTCTTTTGAAATCTGCTTGCCCGTAACTTCAAATCGCCTGCGTATGTAATCTATCCAATCTGTTGTACCTATCTTCTGTAAATAAATGGCATCGCCGAACTTGTAAAACGGCAGGTTCTTTTTCTCGAACAGTTCATTCATCAAATGCTTTTTACTGCCGAACAGACAATAGGATACCGACTTTTGTAGTTGCCATACAGAGCGCAGCCGTTTCTGAAATGTTTTAGAATCCTTGAACTCGGCAATCTGCTGAAACTCGTCGATACACACGACAATATTACAACCTTTCTTCTGTGCTATTCTTTCCGGAAGTTGTAAAATATCATCGACATCGTGGCTCTTGGGATTCATTTCGAGCGAAATGGAAAAATCTGTCATCGGATCTGTACCTATTGAGATTTTAGGACTGATACGAGAAAGGAATAGCTTGGCATTTTCCAACCATTCATCTAATTTCGAAGATGTTTGTTTGAGAATGGCAGCCGCAAATGCGGTATAGAAATCCTTGTCGTTACGACAAGAGAAAATATCGAGATACACAACTTTCAATTTATCGGATTGAGCCAAACCACACGCTTTCTGTACCAATGAAGTCTTACCCCAACGGCGAGGCGAAATCAGCACTGTATTTACACCATGCCGGAAATTGAGTAATAAACGTTCCGTTTCTTTCTCTCGGTCGGTAAAATTATCGCCCGATGTTGCAACACCAAATATAAAAGGCTTATTCTCCATCATCTTCACATATTATTTTGATGTAAAGATAAGTAATAATATTATTACTAATGACATTGTTACTAATAAATTTATTATAGACAATGTTTTTTATCCATGTCTATGTTTGCCCTTTATTGGGTTACATATCTTCGCCGAGGTTTATCGAAAGAACCGGAGCAGGGATTTTTGTTTTAAGACTGATACCGAAGTGTTTGTTGTGTCGGCCGGCGATTTACAACGGGTGCGACTCGATGCGTATCGTGAGATCGTCGTTAATGATACCACCTTGCCACATACCTTCGATGGTGATGGGGGTCTGACTCGTCATTTCGGTCAGCCAGATGGTGTATGCTATATCGTAGTAGGTGATGCTGTACCGGCCGTAGAAGTAGGTTTCGGTATGTGGGGGAATGATGGTCTCTTCGCCCGTCCGGTCGATTTCGGCCAGAGTCTGTTGAGTAATCTGCTGAAAACTGTACAGCGAGTCTCCCAGTATGATGCGGTTGTCGTCATCGACATAACAAGGAGTTCTCACTAGCAGGGTGTCGGTGTAAATCTGGGCAAATACAGGGTCTTCGCTGGAAAAGCAAGAGTAGTTGTAAAGCGGCTCTTCCAGAGTGGGAGTGAAGCGCCATTCTGAATCGAGGGAGTTTGAAAAGATGGTTAGACATATTTCGTCTGCCTGTTGGGTACTTTTACGGCTCCAATAGTCGAAGTGGTATTGGATACTGTCAACGACAAAGCGGCGGTCGCGAGCCGGGGGCAACTCGGGACGCTCGGGGTTGTGCGGTAAAACCGATTCTTTTTCAAAAAAACTGTCGCACGAGGTGAACAATAGCAGAGCCAGCAGGGCGGGCAGGTAGCGGTCCATGGATATAGGGTGGTGTGTTTAGTAAGGACAACCGACGAGGCCGGAGGTATCACCTCCGGCCTCGTCGGGGGAATGGGATTCGTATTCGATTAGTTGAGCTCGACAACTAGATAGCGGCTCAGACTCCAAAAACTATCTGGGTTGGTGATTACTAAGGTCAAATAACCTTCGTTATCTTTTTGAAGTTCGTATGTGCCTTCGGGGTGATTGGTCAATAGTTTTGCTTTTTTACTGTCGAAAGGTATGTCGTGTAATTTGCGCATATCGACTGCCGTGAAGTAGTTTTTATTAAATTCTCCTTCCATTACTTTTTTCGAAGAGAACAGACCTCCGCCTTCGACAATTTTTTGTTCTTTCAACTCTTTGTTCGTGCCCAATGCGTAATATACCGTATTAAGAGCCTCGTCTTGGGTCATGAGCACTTCTTTTTGCTGCTCGTTTTCAGTAGTGAGGTGCTCTACCTGACCGGTCAGATTCGTTACGGCCTCGTCCAATTCGGCGATGCGTACGTCGCGTTTAGCCAAAGATTCTTGTAAAGAGGTTATGAGTTGTGTTTTTTCCTCGATTTCGTTTTGGAGACGAGTCACTGTTTTTTGCAGGGCAGCCGATTGGTTTTTGTTTTGATTGAGCTGCTTTTGGAGTTTTTCCAAACGTTCTTTGTTTTTTTGCAAAGTCTCGGCGACCAGTGTCATATCGTTTTTGATTTGTTCCCGGGTAGTCAAGGATACTTCTCCGTTGGCATCTTTTTGTGTTACCAAATAGTTTTCGGCCTCTTTTATTTGCCGAAATCCATCTTCGACTTCATTCATCAGCTGGATCATTTCGTTGAAATCCGCAGTCGTTTGGGCGTTGACTCTGAGCAGAGAGTCATTTTCTGCTTGAAGTTTCCTTACTTCGGTCGATTGGTTCGTACAGCCAATCATTAAAACTGATGCTGCGATAGCAGCTGTAATAGCCTTTTTCATAATCGTTAAAATTAAATTTATAGATAGGTATCGCTTTTAGGGTACTTTTCCTTTTTTTTCTCTTTGGGTTTGTCGGGAGCTCCTGCTATAATAACGACGATTTCTCCTTTCGGTTCGTGTTCCGAGAAATGAGTTATCAATTCGTCGATTGTTCCCCGTACGGTTTCTTCGTGTATTTTGGAAATTTCACGACTTACCGATGCCGCTCTTTCTCCCCCGAAAGTTTCTTTGAATTGAATGAGCGTTTTGAGCAGACGAAACGGAGATTCGTAAAAAACGATTGTGCGTGGTTCTTCCGCCAATTCGGTCAGTCGTGTAGCTCGGCCTTTCTTTTGGGGAAGGAATCCTTCGAAACAAAATTTTTCATTCGGCAACCCCGATGCTACCAATGCCGGCACAAAGGCTGTCGCTCCGGGCAGGCATTCGACGGTGACATCTCTTCGTCGGCACTCTCTTACCAAAAGGAACCCAGGGTCGGAGATGGCCGGAGTACCGGCATCCGAAATAAGAGCTATGTTTTCTCCTCCTTCTATCCGGGAGACGATTCCTTCGATGGTTTGATGCTCGTTGAATTTATGGTGGGACTGCATGCGAGTGTGTATGTCGAAGTGTTTCAATAATATGCCGCTTGTGCGGGTGTCTTCCGCCAAGATACAATCTACTTCTCGCAGAACGGAGATAGCCCTAAATGTCATGTCTTCGAGATTTCCCACCGGGGTGGGTACTACATACAGTTTTGCCATACTGCTATAAAAAATGTTTTTGTACGATTTTCATGAATTCGGCGACGTCGGGGTTCTCTACGTCCCAATTCAAGTCATTTAAAATGTAATCTTCTGCTTCTTCGTATGACTGCATGGCATCTATCAGAGATAGCGTTTCGTTCATACGGATATCGCTGTTACCGAAGAGTTCACGACGGAATCTGAACCGGTCGTTCAAACTTAATGCCTTACGGAGCTCTTTGGCTTGTTGACGTTGAAGGGCTTCTTCGAGAGTTACGGGAGTTGCAGGTTCCTCTTCTTCGATGATTTCTTCCGTATTTTCCTCCTCATATAAATCGGGCTCCTCATAGTCTTCTTCCATATCTTCGTCAAATTCGTTGGAGTCTTCGTACTCGTCATCGTTTTCGTCTTGTACAGCCGATAGTTCTTCCCCATTCAGTTTTTCCCACGGATAGAGCGTGTCGTTTTCTTCTTCATTTTCTTCGGTATCGTTTTTGTGGGTGGGTTCGTTATTTTCTATAATCGGACTTTCCGAATAATCTTCCGTATCGGCGATATTATTGTCAGTGTCCAGCTCTTCACCGGATTCTTCGGATTGCTTTTCTGTGGGGATTATGTTTTCGTCGGTGATGTGAGAAGATACGGGTTCGCCGACTTTTTCGAGGGGATTTTCCATGCTTGGAATCGCATCTTCGTGTGTCGTTGTCTTGACCGATGTGAAGGGATCGTAGCGAAGTATTCCGTCCCAAAATTCAGGCTGTCGAAGTTCACGGGTCAATCGTGTAATTTCTTCGGCTTTTTCTTTTGCCAGTTTTAACAGTATGGCAGGAGCCGTATCTCCCGCTTGATCGATGACAAACAAGAGTTCCCTCAACTCTCCTAACAGGTCTATGATGTGTACGATACGACTATCTCGAAGCATAACATATACATTTAGTTATTTCACAAAAATAATGATAAAATGATAGATGCGTGTATCGTGTGAAAGTTTTTTAGTCGGTATTACTCTTTTTTAGAAAGAACCTGAGTCAAAAGGGTAGATATTTTTTGTTTCAGTTGAGCCCTCGTGCATGTATAGTTGTTGATCATGACGACTATCGCATATCGGTTTTGGGGAGTCGTGTAATATCCGGCGTAGGCGTGTACATCGCTCATGCTTCCGCTTTTCAGTCGTAGTTCGCCGGGCAGTTCTCCATGCTTCATAATTGTGGCGACAGAGCCTTCTTTTCCCGCCAAAGGAAGCGTTTGCACGAAATACTCTCCAATCAGTGAGTCTCGGGCTGTTTCTTTGAGGACGCAATTCAGATATTTGGCTGAAACTTTATTGTTGCGAGCCAATCCCGAACCGTCGTACATGAATAGTTCGAGAGAGTCGGCTTCGTAATTTTGCCAGTATTTACGGATTATGTCGATACCTTTTTCTGCGCTCCCTTTCTCATGAGCCGACAGAGACAAGAGTCGGAGTACGCTTTCGGCATACAGGTTGTCGCTGCGTACATTCAGGCTGTGTACTATATCTCCGAGATAGTCGGACGGATAGTGAAACCATGTCGTTTCCGGGAGTTGACCGAGATTGGAGTTTTTGACCTCTATTCCCGCTGTTTGAAATTTTTCTTGTAAATCTGTTATGAATAGGTTATCCGGTCGGGCTATCGACAAATAGAGACGGTATCGATCTTTTCTTTTGGGAATAGTTCCCGAAATCGTGTATCGGTTGTTTTTACACTTGACTGTGATGTTTTCTTTTTCGCCTTTTGTCAAACTGGTCTCAACGACAAAACGGTTAGGCGGATTTACTCCGGTTACGTCATACGATTTTCCATTGTATCGCAGGTTTATCTCTATTCGGTTGTCTTTGTATGAAAAAGCATGGCAGCCTGTGCCGTAATCCCAAGCTATATCTTCTACCATCCATTTGGGAGAGATGGCTGGCTCGTCGAATAAGGAGTTATCGACAACTATGCGACCCTCGATCGATTTGATGTGATTGGCCAGAGCTCTTTGTATGATTTGGTCGATGAAATCTTCGGTGTGGCGACTACGGTATGCCGAGCCTAAGGACGGGTCTCCGCCGCCGTGTATCACAAGGTCTCCGTGTAGAGTTCCTGTTTCGTCGATTGTTCCGGTGTGTCCCACTGTCGTGTATAGACAGAATGAGGGGCGATACAATCGCAGAGCCGTAGCGGTCGTAATAACTTTGATCGTCGATGCCGGAATGACGGCTTGTCGTTCGTTGTAAGAGGCGATAGTTTCTCCCGTTTTGACATCGGTAATGCAAATCCCTATCGACGACGGAATAAAAGCCGGGTCGGATACGAATTTGTCGATAATCTGCTGCGTGGTGGCTATGACCGGTAATGCGCTGAATATGAGAAGAAATAATAAGATTCGTTTTGCCATTGTTTTTGTCTGTTGCATTCGTTGCAAAGATAGCGAGAGGTGAGTACAGAGACAAATGGAAATCGTATTCCCGATTTGACTATGCTGAACCGTATTCTATCTTCGTAGTTACAAAGATAATGAAAGGTGAATGTAGAGATGTGAAAAACGGGTGTTTTTCTCTTTTTTATCGAGCTGTATTTTGTCTTGTATTTATCGAAGAAAAGATAAGCCGAAGGAAAAAGCGATGCTGTTTACATGGCGATTCTATTTTTCACTTGGGAGAAATAGTTTGGGAAAGGTTGCCAAAATCGAACTATCTTTTTACTTTTGTTGAAAATATTAAAATAGGTATAATGTAATTATGGTTTTGACCGAAAGTAATTATGAGACAAACCGTAGAGGGAGTATAGAAGTGATCTGCGGGTCTATGTTTTCAGGTAAAACGGAGGAGCTGATACGCCGTTTGAAAAGAGCGAAGATAGCCCGTCAGAGAGTAGAGATATTCAAGCCGGCCATCGACGTGCGTTATTCCGAGGAGAATATCGTTTCGCATGACAGTACTTCTATCCTTTCCACTCCGGTCGATAATTCTCACAGTATATTGTTGATGGCATCGGGGGTCGATGTCGTAGGAATCGATGAGGCGCAATTTTTCGATGAAGGTATTGTCGAGGTTTGTTCCGAATTGGCCAATAACGGGACGAGGGTGATTGTCGCCGGGTTGGATATGGATTTCCGTCGAGTTCCTTTCGGGCCTATGCCTTCGTTATTGTCGATAGCCGATGATGTATATAAAGTCCATGCCATTTGTGTGAAATGCGGGCATTTGGCAAATTATTCCTATCGTTTAGTCGATAACGATAAACGGGTGCTTTTGGGAGAGAAAAACGAATATCAGCCTTTGTGCCGCCGATGCTATTTGCAGGAGATGCAAGCCCGAGAGGATAAAGAGCATTCGGATTAAACTCGAACTGCGAATATTTGTTATGTAGGGTATAATTAAAATCGTTATAGTCATGGTAGACCGACAACCATACACGTTCGACCGTGTTATCCGTATTCTATTCGGTGTAGTCTCCGTCGTGGGATTGTTCTATTTGGTTTACATACTTCGAGGAGCCTTGCTCCCTTTCCTTGTAGCATGGATAGTTGCCTATATGCTCAATCCGTTGGTCGTGTATAACAAGCGGGTGTTTAAATTGAAAGGCAGGGTAGTAGCCATCACTCTGGCTTTTCTGGAAGTGTTGATAACCATATCTTTGTTGTGTGTGTTGTTTCTGCCGTCGATTATCGATGAGATTGCTCATATGAGGGAGCTGTTGAGCGAGTATGTTTACAATTCTTCGAGTATACCTTTCGTCCCGCAAGCCGTACATGATTTTATTCGTGATAATATTAATTTTTCCGAGCTGTCGGGATTATTGAGTCGGGAACAATGGCTCTCGATTATCGAGGAGAGTTTTTCCGGGGCTTGGGGCTTCATCACCGGTTCGGTGGGCGAAATCATCAATATTGTGAGTTGGTTGGTCGTGCTGTTGTATATAGTTTTTATATTGCTCGATTATGACAGGATATTGTGTGGGTTCCAGCGTATGATACCGCAAAAATACCGGCCTATGCTCGTCTCGATAGGGAATGATATAGAGGAGAGTATGAACCGCTATTTCCGGGGACAGGCATTGGTCGCCGGTTTGGTAGGTATCTTATTCAGTATAGGTTTCTTGATTGTAGGGTTGCCGTTGGCTATCGTATTGGGGCTGTTCATCGGGGTATTGAATATGGTCCCCTATTTGCAGCTTATCGGTATTATTCCGACTATCCTGTTATGTCTTGTTTCGGCATCCGATACCGGAACTAATTTCTGGTTGTTGTTCGGTGCTTGCATATTGGTCTTTATCATAGTCCAGATTATCGAGGATGTGTTTATCGTTCCTCGGGTTATGGGTAAGGTCACAGGATTGAATCCCGCTATTATCTTGCTCTCGCTTTCTATTTGGGGCACATTGCTCGGTTTTGTCGGTATGATTATTGCTCTTCCGTTAACGACGTTGTGTCTGTCTTATTATCAGCGTTATGTGATAGGAGCCGATTCTGTCGAGCCACCAGATTCTCCTACTGACACCTCTGTTTCGGAAGAGGTACAAGAATGAAAGATATTATTTAACATATTTTTATAGATATATAATTTTGCAAAAAGAAAAAATAGTTCTACCTTTGCAACGCTTTTACAAAAAGCAACAAGGTTAGATTCGCTAGCTCAGCTGGTAGAGCACAACACTTTTAATGTTGGGGTCTTGGGTTCGAGCCCCAA
>NZ_JAIJHU010000111.1:0-2600 GCF_022723415.1 Barnesiella sp.
ACTTTTATCTGAAAGTAAGGTTATAAGGTGGTAATTATTTCGTTTTTTTCTATTAGAAATAGGGATTTGTGCCATAACCTCTGCTTCCTTTTTGTCCTTCAGACTTATATAAACTCAATTTCGTCCTTATATAAACTTGTTTTCGACCTTGTACCAACTTCCTGTCAGCCTAATGTAAAACCTATAGAAGCCTACTGCCAACTGTTTCGCCTAATCTTGATTTGCGGGAATATAGCTAATGCTTGGTTAAATTTAAGCTATATTTAAGCAAATATAGCTTAAACTATGCAAAAGGTAGTAGGCTTCTGAGGCTTTTGTGCAGGGAAAGTTGTAACTTTACAGCCGTAAGATACAAACTTTATATAAGGAATCAACTCATAACATATAAGGAATTAAGCTATGGCAAGATATATCAAGCAAGAAATGCCAGACCTACAAGGAACTGGCGAAACCAAGTGTTACTATAGGCTGGAGAAGCGACAGAACCTCTCCACCAAGGAGTTTTTGAAGAAGGCAGGCGCTCATGGCATCCTCGATGATGGCATATTGGAACATGCGCTCAGCAAGATAGCCGAGCAACTGGTGGAGGAACTGGCGGATGGCAATACTGTAACCCTTGATGGTATAGGTACCTTCCAGGCAACGCTTGGCGTGAAGAAAGACAAGGAGATGGATACTATCGACGGCGATGAGACCAAACGCAATGCCAAGAGCATCGAGGTGAAAAACGTGCGCTATGTGTCGGACAAGGATTTGGTGAGAGACGTGAACCTACAGTGCAAACTGTCGAGGGCAGGAGTGAGACGAGTGAACAACTCTCCTTACAGCAAGGAGCAACGCCTGAAGTTAGTGCAAGACTATCTCGCCGACCCAGCCCATCCCTTCATGCGAGTTGCCGACTATGCCGAACTGACAGGATTGCCTCGCTCTTCCGCCACAAAGGAGCTTCGAACATTCGCCGAAGACCATTCGAATGGCATTGCTACGGATGGGCGAGGGACGGCCAAGGTGTATGTGAAGAGAAAAGAAATTGAAGGTGTATGAGTTATTACCACCATACCCATTGTTTTATGGCAAAAAGTTTTGTGGTTAAGGAAAAATACCTTATCTTTGCCATTGTAATGAAACGATAGAGCTTATGAAAGGCAGAAAATATCCATTAGGAATACAAACGTTCGAAAGAATTGCCAAGGAAAATTATGTGTACATAGACAAGACAGAGCTTCTCTATAATTTGACACATGAGAGCACATGTTGCTTTCTGACTCGTCCAAGGCGATTCGGAAAGTCGCTTCTTATAACTACCCTCAAAGCATACTTTGAGGGCAAGAAAGACTTGTTTAAAGGATTAGCCATTGATGCATTGGAGACGGAGTGGACAAGCTATCCTGTACTCCATTTCGACCTTAGCTGTAATAAATATTACTGCATAGAGAATATTCACTCTACACTTAATATGCTGATTAGTGATTATGAAAAGGCTTACCATATTGAAAGTACCCCGAACGTATCATATAGTGACCGTTTAAACAAAGTGATAGAAGCAGCAGTAGAGCAAACTGGGCATAAAGCAGTAATCCTTATAGATGAATACGATGCACCTATGCATGACTCTATAAAAAATGAGAGATTGCAGGATGAGATACGTGACATCATGCGAGGTTTCTTCAGTCCGTTGAAGGCTGAGGAAAACAACCTCCAGTTTGTCTTTATGACGGGCATCTCCAAGTTTAGCCAACTAAGCATCTTCAGTGAACTTAACAATATCACCAACATCAGTATGGAGGATGAGTACAGTAGCATCTGTGGCATCAGCAAGGAAGAACTCCTTGACTATTTCCATGATGATATCGAAGACTTGGCAAAGGCTCGGAAGATGACTTTTGCCGAAGCTGTCGCCCAACTCAAATTCCATTATGATGGTTATCACTTCAGCGGGAATGGAGCAGATATATTCAATCCTTATAGCTTGCTCAATACGTTCAGGGTCAATAAGTTCAATAGTTACTGGTTCTCTACGGGTACTCCGACTTTTCTTATAGAATTGTTGAAGGAAAAGAATCTCGACATGCTCCAGATGGAGGATATATGGACTAACTCTGATCGCTTCGACACACCTACGAAAAAGATAACAGACCCGATACCAGTTTTATATCAAAGTGGTTATCTTACCATCAAGGATTACATAGAGATGGCAGATACTTACAAGCTTGCCTTCCCTAATGAGGAGGTGCGCAAGGGATTTTCCAACAGTCTCTTCCGTTACTATGCTCCTGATGGAATGGATGACCGCGACGCCATCTATATGGCTTGGGCAAAGAACTTTATTCTGAGCGATGAGGACAACATGGAGGCATTCCTCCCTCATCTCCAGACCTTCTACAAGAAGTTCCCATATACGCTGATAAACAACAATGAGCGTCACTACCAAGCCGTGCTCTACACCATATTGTTAATCCTCGGATGTGATGTTACTCCAGAGGTACCAACATCTGATGGCAGAATCGACATGGTGCTAAAGACCAAGCGCAGCGTCTATATATTGGAACTGAAATACAAGAAGGATGCTGAGGCAGCGATGGAGCAAATCGACAGCAAGG
>NZ_JAIJHU010000112.1:0-2517 GCF_022723415.1 Barnesiella sp.
ATTTACGGTTTCAAGGCAGATGGTACTCAGCTTTGGAAGGTTGCTGGTAAAGTTACAGAAATTGGTTCCTTCGCTTTGGATGGGGAGACCCTTTATGCTGCACAGATTGGCGGTGCTGGTTTGTTGGCATTGAACACATCTGATGGTTCTACTAAGTGGAGTGTTGAAGCTGCGGGCGATATTTATGCTCCTATTGTTGACAAGAGCGGTAATATCTACTTCACTGATAAGGGTGGTAAGGCGCTTTATGCTGTTGATAAGGCGGGACAACTGAAATGGAAGTTTACAATTGAAGCAGCTCCTACTTATTGTTTCCCTGTTCTTGACGATAAGGGTACTGTCTATTTCGGTAGTGGAGCAGGTCGCATCTATGCGGTTGACAGTTCAAATGGTGAGGAACTTTGGCACATGGATTCAGAAGGTACAGATAATAATGCCAAGATTATGTCAGGTATGACTATCGGTGAGAATCAGATTCTCTATGTGTCTTATATCGGTGGTAATGTTGCAGCAATCAAGATCTTTGCAGGTCCAGAGAAATCAACATGGAGCTGCAGAGGTGGAAATATTCATGGTACAAACCAATATTAATATTGAATCAGTATGAAAAAAATATATTTATTCATCGCATTATTCTCTTGCGTCCTGTTTTCATGTGGAAATGACGAAGATGGAATGACTTATGCGCAGCCTATCGAGGTAGGCGAAACTACCGACATGAAGGCTGCTAAAGAAGTTGCAGAAGCTTTGTGGGCAACAACTCCATTGCAGCATCAACCTCTTAATGCTGAAAGAACTGAAGTTTTTAATAAAATCCAGAAGATGGCAGATGATTGTCCTTCAGATTTCTTTGAAAGCTATATTGCAGCATTGGACCAGTCTGCAGAAATGAGAGAAAAGTATGATCCGATGTTGGCTCTTTATCGTTTGTCTTTAGATCATGTTATTGATGCGATTAAGACTACTACTGTTGAAAATGGTACTACTTGCATCTGGCAACTCTACAATATGGGTTACGTCGTAAAGACTCCAACCACTTGCTTTGGTATTGATATCAACCATCGTTGGGCCGAGAAATTGGAGCCTTACTTGGATTTCCTCTGTGTAACTCACAAGCATAAAGATCACTACAACACAAATCTTATAGATGCAATGTTGAAAGCTGGTAAGCCTGTTTACTCAAACTGGGTAACTGGTGGATTTACATCTAAGGTAAATACTGATTATCAGTTTAATAACATCAAGATTCATGTGTCAATTACTGACCATAATAATTCTGGCTTATCAAACTTCGTTTCTGTGTTTACTTTTGAATGTGGTGATGATAGTGGCAATTTCACAATGCTCCATACTGGCGACTCAAACTTCAAGGCTGCTCAGTACACAAACATTTTGCCACATGTAAATGTTTTGATTCCTCGTTATGCTCCTAATGCGCTTACCGAGAACAATATCATTGGTACTGGTGCAGGTCAGACTAAACCTGATTATGTATTACTCTCACACATTCTTGAACTTTCTCACGTTAGCGAGGAAGAGTCAAGATGGAGCTTGAATTCTGCCTTAGAAAGAGCTGCAAGACTTAATTGCGAGAACTCTTTTGTTCCTTTCTGGGGAGAAAAATTAGTTTGGAAAGATGGTAAATTGAATTAAAAATGAAAAAGATATTTGTTTTATCAATGTTGTGCATGCTCACTTCAATGAGCTTTGCACAAAGCAATTTAAAAGAGATTCTTAAGAATTTCAATAAGCCTGCTAAGGATAATGTTATGGTTGTTTCTCATCGTGGAGACTGGCGTAATGCTCCTGAAAATTCTGTTCAGGCTTTCCAAAACTGCATCGACATGGGTGTTGATATGGTTGAGTTGGACTTGAAGAAAACCAAGGATGGCGTTCTGGTCTTGATGCACGATAAGAAGATTGACCGTACCATGAACGGAAAGGGCTTTCCGGAGAATTATACGCTTGATTCTTTGAAATCTCTTCGCTTGAAGAATGGCGTTGGTTGCAAGACTCGTCATCATATTCCTACATTCCGTGAGGTGATGGAACTCTGCAAGGGTAAAATCATGGTGAATGTGGATAAGGGATACGATTACTTCGATGATGCAATGAAGGTTTTGAAGGAAACTGGTACTGTTGACCAGTGCATAATCAAAGCTGAACTTCCTTACGAGGTCGTAAAGGCTGAGCATGGTGATGTCCTTGATAAAATGATTTTCATGCCAGTGGTAAACCTTGGTAAGCCTGGTGCGGAAGAGGTGATTGACGGTTACATCAAGAATATGAAGCCAAAGGCTTATGAATTGGTTTTCAAAACTGATGATGCTAATACTCGTCGCCTGATCAAGAAGGTGCGTGATAGTGGCGCAAGAGTTTTCATCAATACGCTCTGGCCTGAGCTTTGCGGTGGTCATGATGATGATCGTGCTGTTGAACTCAAGCAGCCAGAAGAAAGCTGGGGATGGATTGTCGGTCAAGGTGCTAAGCTTATCCAGACAGACCGTCCTGCATTGC
>NZ_JAIJHU010000113.1:0-2515 GCF_022723415.1 Barnesiella sp.
CAGCATAGGGAAAAAGACCACTTTTCAATCCTCTCCCCCTGTGTTCCTACAAGGAATATAGGGGGAGTGCCCGTAGGGGGTTAAAAAGATAGAGGGGTTGAGAAAGAAATCAAAAGCACGGGAAAATACCCGCCTTTATCGGGCGGTAAAGACGCAAGGGATTAAAAAAACGCCCCGGTTCCCCGAGGCGTTTCCACACTATGGCTAATCATACAAATTATTTCACGATAAACGATTTTACCACGACTCCCTGCGACGTAGAGTATTGCAACATATAGCTGCCTTTCGAAAGATTCGAGACATCGACAGTCGTCACGTTATCGTCAATCTCACCGCTTTGCAACGCCATACCCGCCACGTTATAGATAGCATATTTGCCTTCGGCATAAGGTACTTCTATCGTAAGTACATCGGTGGCAGGAACCGGATAAATTTTAACATCTTCGGCAAGCACTTCGTCGATACCCGAAGTCGAAAGCTGCAAATCGAATTTCTTTTCATAAGAATTACGGCTTTCTTTATGAATCGCCTTGATATAAACAGTTTTGTGAACGGCTTTATCCTCGATCAACTTTGTCGTATAGAGCTTACCGTCACGGACTTCGTAACTCGGTTCGGCATAAGTACCGCCGAATTGCATCATTCCTTTCAGTTCGAATTCATATTCGGCATCAGGCATGTCGCTCAATACCGTGACATCGGCGACTGCGACTCCCGCCGGAGTTCCTATTTTCACGCGAGTCGTGCTCAGGCGTATGTCATACGGAGTTTCCGATTTCGGAGCCACCCCTACGACCACTCTGTGGTTATCGGGATAGGATCCTTGTACATGGTCTCCTAAGTTATCTAACGTGTAAAATCCATTATTTACACCTCCCCAGCCCCAATTTACATGGTAACTGGTAAATCCGTCCCAGCCGTCGAGGTTAAAACAGTGTCCCACTTGGTTCCCTTCGTTACCGGCATAGATGACCGCACGACCTCGTTTCAACTCGCTTTGAATAAGCTCGTGCCATTCATTGTCCTTTCCGGCATAATCTATGTCGCGAGAATAGGTCGTACATGTCTCCGGGAAACCGTAATAGTGTCTGAAATACCCCGGGATATTTTGTGTTATGGCTCCTGAACCGTCTGCACCGTATTCCATATCGATCAACACCCCGCAATGGTACAACAATCTGGCTACCTCGCTATAATTATTGGCTCCCGATAAAATCGCATCCCAATCATAATCGGGTTCGTTGTCGAAATTGACCGACAAAAAGCCGGCATTCGTCGATGTATAGGATTTCGTTCCCTGTCCCCGCAACGGATACCGCACTACGGTCAGAGCCTGCCCCATAGCTACGGCCACGCAACCGACGTAGGCTCGACCGCCCGGACCGCCGGACATTTGAGGACAAAGACTATTGTAAGGTGAATCTTGATTCCATGCTACTGTTATCAGCGGATCGATTCTATCCTCTGTCGCACGGCTTACGAGATCGCCCGCCCAACGATAATGACGTTGGAGAGCCGGGGTTTGACGAGCTATTTTTATTTGGTCGGTATATTCTTTCAACCAACCTTTTATCCATTCCGGTTGACCTTCCGAAACATACTCGCTATCGAATGAATATCCCAATAAGGGATCTACGGTATCTTCGGCCGAAATCAAAGCCCACCCACCTTTTTCAAACCGAATGATATAATACATCGGCTCATTTCCTTGAAATACGGTTTCTACTTGGGCTTTACCGCCTTTAAACATAACGCCGCCCCGTTGACTCAACAGCATATTGGCTGTCTCTACCGCCGTGCTTTCGGGCACTACCGCCGCATAATTCCCACCTATCCATGAGAAAAGCACTGCCACTAATAACAATAATCTATATTTCATAATCGGTTTTTGGTTTCGTTTTACAAATATATCTTTGTATTGACTGACAAAAATAGGCAATCCGAATATATTCTGCAACAATTTAACATTTTCTATGTTTTTTATCCGACAAAATGAAGTATTTATTTTCTTTACACGGCAATACCCTCATAACAAAAGCAGAATTACCCCCACTCCCCCAATATTTCCGTAACAATATATAGGGAAACGCCCAACAGGGCAAGAGAGTTAAAACAGAGAAATCCCATTTTCAATCCTCTCCCCTTGCCGTGACCCGCAGCATTACGGGGTGTTTTGCAACGCAAAATATAGGGGAGGCGAAGGACGGAGGGGTTAATAAAACATCGGCAGCAACAAAATCAAGTACCAATCCTCTCCCCCTGCCGTGCCTAGCAGCATTGCGGGACGCTACAAAACAATAGGAAGAAAAGGTTACTTCTCAACCCTCCTCCTCTGTGTTTTGCGCAGCAAAATATAGGGGAGGTGTCCGGAGGACGGAGGGGTTAAAAAACAGAGACAGCAACAAAATCAGGTATCAAACTCCTCCCCTGCCGTGCCCAGCAGCCTTACGAGGTGTCGTATATAAAATCGAAGCAGAAGCGAAAGGGGAATACATCTCACCCTCCTCCTCTGTGT
>NZ_JAIJHU010000114.1:0-2488 GCF_022723415.1 Barnesiella sp.
GTATTGACATGGGAGTTGATATGGTTGAATTGGATTTGAAAAAGACGAAAGACGGAGAACTTATCTTGATGCATGACGGAACTTTAGATCGTACAACCAATGGTACAGGAAAACCTGAAGATTATACGCTGGCAGAACTCAAAAAACTTCGTTTGAAAAATGGTGCAGGCTGCCGTACCCGTCATCAGATTCCTACACTTAGGGAAACTATGCTACTTTGCAAGGGAAAGATTCTTGTGAATGTGGATAAAGGGTACGAGTATTTTGAAGATGTGCAAAAGATTCTTGAAGAAACGGGTACTGCTAATCAATGTGTAGTCAAGGAAAGGTTGCCTTACCAGACCGTAAAAGAGCAACATGGCAATATTTTGGATAAAGTAATATTCATGCCTAAGGCTGACTTGTGCCGGGCTGATGCAGAAAGTATTATAGACAGTTATCTGCAGAATATGAAGCCTTTGGCTTTCGAGGTCAGGTTCTCTCAGGTAGATGATCAGGTTTTACGTCTTGTGAAAAAGCTAAGAGACAATGGCATTCAGGTGTTTGTCAACGCCTTGTGGCCAGCGCAGAATGCGGGACATGATGATGATAGAGCCGTAGAGCTTCGCCAGCCGGATGAGAGCTGGGGATGGCTTGTTCAACAAGGTTTCAAACTTATCCAAACTGACCGTCCTGCGTTGCTTCTCGAATATTTGAGAGTGAAGAATCTTCACAAGTAGTTTTAGGTTTCATTATATATTTCAAATAGTTGATTGTGTTAGGATAGTTGTGCATGCTTACGGTGGTAAGTCATGCACAACTTAAAAAACTCTGACTCATGTTGCTTTCTTGGATATGTATTGGAATTCAATCTCTCATTTATAATAACTAAAAAATATGTTTAAGAAAATAATTGATTTTTATAAAGTTTCCGAACCAGTAGCATGTGAAAACATGAGTGAGGAGGAAAGTGCCAAGAAACTCAAGAGATTGCAATGGGCAACTTTCCTTTCTGCTACTATCGGTTATGGTACTTACTATGTTTGCCGATTGAGCTTGAATGTAATCAAAAAGCCAATTGTGGATAATGGTGTTTTCTCTGAGACAGAGTTGGGTATTATCGGTTCTGTTCTCTTCTTCACTTATGCTATCGGTAAGTTTACCAATGGCTTTCTTGCTGACAGAAGCAACATCAAGCGATTGATGTCAACAGGTCTGTTGGTTACAGCTTTGGTCAACTTGATTTTGGGCTTTACCCATTCCTTTATACTTTTCGCAGTATTATGGGGTTTGAGCGGTTGGTTCCAGTCTATGGGTGCTGCTTCTTGCGTGGTAGGTCTTTCCAGATGGTTTACAGATAAGAACCGAGGCACGTTCTACGGCTTTTGGAGTGCCAGCCATAATATTGGTGAGGCTATGACTTTCATCTTTGTGGCTTCTATTGTAAGTGCATTTGGATGGCAATATGGTTTTATCGGTGCTGCCGTGGTAGGTATTGCCGGTGTGGTACTGTTGTTGACATTCTTCCACGATACTCCTGCCAGCAAGGGAGTTTCGCTCCCTGGTGCACAGGTGATAGAGAAAAAGCAGCAGGATACGGCTTCTTATAATAAGGCGCAGAAAGCTGTGCTGAAGAATCCTTTGATCTGGGTCTTGGCTTTGAGTAGTGCCTTCATGTATATTAGCCGTTATGCGGTAAATAGCTGGGGTATTTTCTATCTGGAAAATGAGAAGGGTTACTCTACCATTGATGCAAGTTTTATCATTTCTATCAACTCTGTTCTCGGTATTGTAGGTACTGTGACATCTGGTTTGTTATCTGATAAGGTATTTAAGGGCAACCGCTATTTGCCTGCAGTTATCTTTGGATTGTTGAATGCTTTAGCTCTTTGTCTGTTCCTTCTGGTTCCTGGTCATCAGCTTTGGGTAGATGTTACTGCCATGATTCTCTTCGGTTTGAGTATCGGTGTATTGCTCTGCTTCCTTGGCGGTTTGATGGCTGTGGATATTGCTCCTAAGAATGCTTCTGGTGCTGCTCTTGGTGTTGTCGGTGTTGCAAGTTATGTTGGTGCTGGTATTCAAGATATCATGAGCGGTTTACTCATAGAGGGTAATAAGCAGATTGTGAATGGAGTGGATTGTTACGACTTCACTTATATCAATTATTTCTGGATAGGTGCAGCTTTAATGTCTGTTCTCATGACAAGTATAGTTTGGAAAGCCAAACCCAAAAAGACAAGTGTTTAAAGTTTTTTAGGGTCATGAAAGTTACCTATAGTGATAGGATAATTTTCATGACCATTTTTTTAGAAGAGGAAACTTATGAAGGGGAAGTTTTCTTTTATTTCCTTCCGAAGTCGGCTGGGATTTCGCCCCAAGTCTTGGTATCCCATTTCAAAATAGGGATGGTAACCTGGTGGGTGCGGAGCCAGTTCTCTGCGCGGGCTATGATCTGATGGAGCTGCGCAGTCTGGGGAGTATGCTCCAACTTGGTCTTGCATTGTTTCTT
>NZ_JAIJHU010000115.1:0-2423 GCF_022723415.1 Barnesiella sp.
GACAAATACGTTATTTTAATATCTAGTTAACATAATGTACACTAACCCAAGTAGCGCCTGTATCGCTTGATACAGGCGCACAATTTACGATTTTAGATTGGTCTACCTCGCTCTCTTTTTTTAAAAGCCTAGAAAAAGGGATTTTTAGAAAAGAAAGTTTGAAAAAAAGAAAAACGAAGTTAGAGTTGTTTTTGTTATTTTTTTAATTTATATGCCGAAAAAAACTTGAATTTTTTAAGTGGGTTAAATAAAATTGTTTCTCGTGAAAAAAATAACAAAAGAGGAGTGATTACAATCGCTAGAATTGAACAAAAAGGAAAGGTGACTTTTTTACAAGCTATAAAAGACTTCTTTCGAGGATATGTAGATTTTAAAGGCAGAACAACCAGAGCAGGTTACTGGTGGGTATCATTTGTATTAATAATCATTGCAATAGTTACAGGTATTATGTTTTTCTTTGGACTATTCGCAAATAACATGAATGGTTCTATTCCTCTGCTATTACCATTTACTATTTTTGTTTTAGTAGCAGTTATACCTTACCTATCTATGAGCGTTCGTCGTTATCGAGACGTTGGTCTGACAGGTTGGGGAGTGCTTTGTTTGTGGCTAGTTTCTCTTTTACTGGGTCAAATGACCTCTGGTTTTAATTACGTTAATGGAGAATATGTGTTTGCCACAAATCCTATAGCTACTTTTATTTCCTCAATTATTAGTATTTTTTTGACTTTATTAACGATTTTTCCTACAGACATGTTAACTGTATCAAGTGAAAATCGTATTTTACTCTTTTTCTTTCGTCCAAGGAACCAAGAAAAAGAGTAGCTAGAACAAGACGTCAAAAGCTTCGTATTTTCTAGTAAGCTTTTGACGTTTTTTGAATTTGTTAAAGTTGAATTCATTTTTTATCAAAAGAAGTTCTTTGTCGTTTTGCTTAGCCCTTTTTTTGATTGTAGCTTAGAACGAAACTGAACATGAGCGAAGCGAATTTTTTACACGCCTGACGACAACGAAGAACTTCTTCGTTGTAATGCAACGCCATCAAATTCATTTGGTGAGTGTAAGTGCGCACTAGTGATTTTTGAAGCAAGAATGACTAATTACTTTAATTATATATTATATATTTGTGTTACTGTTAGAGAGAATTCATTTCCGTCGATATAATTACAGTAATTATACTTTAGTTTTTTAGACAGGAAAGTTTTTTTCTTCTCTCTAATATTTTTCGCAATTCTAATTACGGTAATTAGAGAGTAGGAAGTTATATGTGATTCGCCGTAGAAACGAAAAAACAAAAAAGAGGGCAACAAATATAACTGAAGTAATTAAATTGAGATACCTCATTTTTCACTAGTGCGCACTTATACTCACTAAACTATGTTTTAATGAGCTGTGCTACCGCAATGAAATTCATTACGGTCGTCAAGCGTGTCAAAAAACTCACTTCGTTCATGTCATGTTTATTTTTTTGTTTTTAGACCTTCACTCACTTTTTTTTACATATATCTCTTGATATAATTACTGTAACTAACAACTAACTACGTGAAATGAATTGAAAGAGGAGGTCCCCAACATGGTAAAAACAAAACAATCTCAACTAAAAGCTGTCGCTAACTACCAACAATTTCTGTATGGCTGGGCAAGAAGTGAATCGGAAGAAGCAAATGAGATTCGGGAAAGAAGAAGAGGACAAGTGTATCGTTCCAATGGAAAAACGTGGGCAAAAAAATATGCGAGTCAGGAAGAATTGAAACACTATATCAATGAACTGAAACAAATTGAAAATGACAGGTTCAAAACATGGGACGATCGCCTTATAAAATAACAAACTATTGAAAATAAAAAAGAGATAAAGGAGTAAAGAAATGAAAAAAAGAAAACTATTTTTCTATCTCTTTATTGCATTAATCATAATCTTAGGAGGAAAACTTTACATGGATGAAAAACAATTACAGAAAGAAATGGTCACAGTTGTCAAAAGTGACGAAGCAAAAAAAGTCTTTGAAGAAGGATTACGAAATTTAGATCCTAATGCCTTAACTCCAAAAGGAGTGATTCAATCATACGAAATTGACTATGATAGCATTAGACACAATCCTATGGGAGGGATTATGTTTACTGCTTATTTCAATGGAGATGCTCAATTATATATTAACGATTCTTTAAATAAATATAATAATAGTTTAGAGAGTGGAGGTAGTGCTCTATCTCCAAAATTAAGTAAGCTTTTGAAAGAAAGGACAGAAGAAAATGAGTAATTATAGCGGGAAGGAAAGAGTAGAAATAGCAAAATTAGAGTATGAGAAATTAATGATTGGTCAAGAATTAAAGACTAGAAATAAGAAACAATCAATTGGTTATGTTTCTCAAAAATTCAATAAAATTTCCGGCGAACAATCATTCGTAATCACTGACCATTATGT
>NZ_JAIJHU010000116.1:0-2396 GCF_022723415.1 Barnesiella sp.
ATGGGCATACCCATCACCTCAAAGAGCACATTGGAGTAACTCTTTGTCTTGGCAGAGATCTTAAAGCCGAATGTGCCTGATTCGCAGTTACCCTGAAGAGCCTCATCAAGTGTGCCCCAATAGATGGTCATACCTCGCTGGGTGAGAACCCTGCCATCTGTATCCATTTCGATGGGACGAGAAAGCGTAAGGACTGCATCATCCAAACTAACCTCTACCATCACTCGGGAGCAATGGCGCGCCTGGGTGACAAACTGGGTATATTCTCCACCCAAACCATAGAATAGGAGGTGGGTAATGGTGGATTTTCCACTGCTGTTGGCACCACGAATGATATTGACTCCGTGATGGAAAGGCTCATCATAAGCCACCTTGCCATCGGTGGTGAGCACATAGAGGCGGTTGACAAAGAAACTAACAGCCATCGTATTTAAATTCTAATAATTGAGTTCGATATTTCAATCCGTACGTTCCTGCAAGCGGTATGGTACGGAAACAAGAATTGAGCCAGGAAATGACATTATTTTCCTCATCTGACATCTCTTCCAATTGAGACATCACTTGCTGCATCTTGGCTACATCGGAGACCTTGACTTTCTGTTGCAACAATAGTTGCGGATCGATGAGTCCATAACTTGCGATATGGCTCAGGGCTATCATCTGATAGCGCAGGAGCTGCGAGAATAGACGGCGGTCATTGATGGTCTTATTATAAGGATTAGCCTTTTTCTCTTTCACAAACTTCGACAGTTGTTTTTTCCAGTCTGCCTCCGTCTTTTTAAAGCGAATCATGTATGCCTTATAGGGAAAAAGCAGATAAAAATCATAGATGCGCAGGCGATCCACCTCCACGATTTCGTGGGTATCAAAATGCTTCAAGATATTGAGCATTCGGTAGATGCCATTGAATGGATCGAAAGCAGGATTATACATCGTAATTAGCCCAATTAATGTGACAATTGCCTGTGAGATAATAGAGCATACCTAAGATGTCGTCTGTGGTATAGCAGAGATAAATATCGTCTTCCCCATTCTCATTCAGTTCTTTCATGACTGGAATGATGACCTGCTCGGAAACCGCTTGCTTGATGTCAGCAAGAGGTCTCTGATTTACTATCAGGGGATAGACGTAGTCATCAAAACGATTGCTCAAGATGGCGAAGAGATAGTCGTCTATACGGTTTGCCATCTCATAATACTGGTATTTAGTTGCCTTTTTGGCATAACCTTGTTTTAAGCGACAAGCCTTGTCGATGGCTGTCTTGTTATATCCACCGTCCTGTAGTTTTCTCTTCAACCCTAAAGTATGGGGCAACTTAGTACGATAACGCATGATGTCAGCCATCTTCTTCTGAAGTTTGTCATCGTGGTCTATCTCTTCCTTCAATTTTCGAAACCAGCTTGCCATTCTGCTATTCTGACCACCTACCTGTTGGTGGATATGAACTTCCGTGGCGTTGGGATTATAGCTGCCTACTTGATGAATTTTGACATCATCATAGCGATTGCCTGAGCCAGGATTACCATTGATATTGATTTCCATAGTATCTCATTATTTTAGGTTAAAATATATGATTAGTGGCGAGACAAGAGAGAGAGAATCTTATCTGTGATGTCTCGATTAACCGGATTCTCTTTTAACTTTGCCCTAACAGGGTGGTCTTTGTCTCCTTCGAGCTCCTCCGTGAGTTTGGTGGCATTTGTCTCTACAATCACCCCATCATTACACATTATATATAATATATTGGCAATGAGGTTGCGATTAAAGGTGGTGCCTTGCTGTCTGCCAGGCTCATAGACCTCTGCATTGACCTCAGGGAGAGCAAGAATCTCTTTCCATAAAGATTCATAGCGATTTTTCCAATCCTTTGCCACATAGTTCTTAAGTTTAGCTACATAATCCATGATTTCAGCCTTACGCTGCTCTCTCTCTGTATCTTGCAGCACTTTTTCGGTAGCAGGAGCTGGCTTCTGCTTGTCACCATAGTTATTGTTGATAACGGTGGTGGCATTGGGATTATAGTTCTGTACCGTATCTATATGTATCTCTTGAAAGGTGTTGCCTGTGCCAGGATTACCTGTTATATTGATGTCCATAATGGTTTCTTTTTCTGTTTATATTATGTTGATTATCAGACTGAAAGAAAGAAGAAAGTTTGAGCGTTTTTTCTTTCTTGTTTTCGGTATTTTTATGTTGTACCTTTGCATCGCAGTTCGGAAGTAACAACGAATCTTGTCGGACACATTAACTGCATGTGGAAATACCAATCCCCATACCGACGATGGGCAAACGAATGATTAACTAAAGTTTCCCACCCCAAAATAATGGGGTAAAAATAACAGTTTCTCAATAAAAAGTTGTATCTTTGTAATCGCCAAACAACAATAAAACAACG
>NZ_JAIJHU010000117.1:0-2394 GCF_022723415.1 Barnesiella sp.
AGATAGAGGTTGCCGTGCGAAGTGCCATCGTCAACATCGGGAGTAAGATGACAGGAAATCCCTTCTGGATGACGGACAGCACCAACTTCACCAACCAAGCAAGGTTCGCCAAGACCTTGAAGATGATAGAGGATGAGTATTCCCATTCGAGGGAGGATTTTATCCTTCATTTCAAGGAGACATATTCCAACCCTTATCCCCCTTCGTGGATTCTCTCGGAGATATTGCCTTTCGGTGTAATGACCAACATCTACGCCAACATCAAGGACAAGAAGATAAAGAAGCGGATAGCCCAGTCCTTCGGCTTGCAGGCCATACCGTTTGAGTCGTGGCTCACCATCGTGGCCTTGACCAGAAACTCATGTTGCCATCATGCTCGTGTATGGAACAAGCAGAACACCATCCGCCCCACGATGCCCAACGTGGTGCCATTGCCTTGGATAACCCTGCGCTCTGACCCTCTCCGCATCTATTTCAACCTGTGCATCATCAAGTACTTCCTGAATACGATTTCCCCAGGCAATGACATGAAGGAGAAAGTCCGGACGTTGCTCTCTTTGTTCTCGGAAGTGGATGTTTCGGCGATGGGATTCCCAGCTGGCTGGGAGGAAGAGCCGCTGTGGAAGTAAAAAATCTCCCGAAACTTTCTCTTTTCCCAAATATTTTTCGTACCTTTGGAGCTGATAATTAAATCGTATAACAAACTAACAACATAACGATATGAATATCAGCCGATTTACCCCCCCCCATTTTGTGGGGCAAGGGATTGCAAATAGTTAAGAATGAGGCTTCTAAAGAGTCTCATCGTAGAAATCATGCACTTAGTATAGCACTTGCTATACTCTTTTTAATCACCAACTTTTTCATACTGAACAGTTGTTCTTCCTCTGATGATGACGATTACCAGAAGAAGGAAGAGGAGGCTGCGCATTATTACGTCAAGTATGAAGTCGTGTTTCATGGCATAGGAAGTAATTACATTCATAATGTAACTATTGGTTACATCAGTGAAAAGGGACATTGCTCAGTATCACAACATGCTTTGTCTTGGGATGGAACATTTGGACCATTCAAACCAGGCACTACAGTAGAAGTCAACGCTTTTTGCGATAGAGTAAATTCACGAGGAAATAATAGTGCTCGCTTATCCGTATGCAATGGTAACGGACCATTTGTGCTGAAGGCAGAAACTTCTAAATTGGGTGAAAATAGCGTTTCTGTAAAATACACCATCCAAGAAACCGACTAACTTACAAGAAGCATAAAAGAAATGCGAGCAAAAGAATACTTGAATCAGCATAGGCATGACTTGAAGTATGCGGAGGTCGTGGGGCAAATCATAGATGACCTGCTGCCCCTCAGAAAGGACAAGGAAGCCACCAACGCATACATGAACAGACGGCTGTCCGCCGACATCCGCTTTCAGCATTACCTCTTGAAGAAAGAACTCTTCGAGAGAGGCAATGCCATGCAACCAGAGGAGCCTGTGTTTGAAGACTTGGAAGGAGAAATCAACAAGGACATTTCCATAGAAGTGAGGAAGGAACTTTTCTGTGTCATCAGGGAAGACGATTCTTTCGGCTATTTGTTTTACATCCTCGGAACGGAGTACAATGCCCACCATTCTGGTGAGCCAATAGACTGCGTTCCCGACAGCGAACAAATCCTGCGGAGCATCATAGACAACAGAGACGACTATCCCAAGAAGAAACTGGACAGTTTCATCAACGAGGACTTGAACTATCGCCAATATTGCACCTTGCTCGACGGCAATTATTGGGCTGATGATGACACTCTCTACTTGAAATACTTCAACCGAGTATATCAAATCTATGATGAGTTGCGACTTCGCCGTGGCAGCATGTCGGAAGTAAAGAAGTATCTACAAGAACAAAAGTTCGACAATGATGCAGAGAAGTTCTGGATTTATTCCTTCATCATCACGCTCATCGAGGCTTCGAGGCAGAAAGACGAGAGTCTTGGCAGATGCAAGATGCAACTGGCAAGGGAGATAGAACCTCTTCGAGAGAGAATCATGTCGCAACCTACTTCCACAGGCAAAAGCCCTGTCTATCTGACGGAGCGCACAGGTGCCAAGATAGACATCATCCGTGTACTCAACGTGCTCTACGAAATGGGTACGTTTACAGGAGAGAACGGAAAGAAAATAAGCAAGAAGGATTTTATGATAGCGATGGGGCAAGCGATGAATATGGATTTGAGTGGCTACGACAAGGACTTGTCGAGGTCGCTCTCCGACAGCACCAAACTCGAAAAGCACCTAAGGATTTTCGAGAACATGCTCCAGAAGATGACCGATATTTTTAATATGCACTAAAAGCAGAGAGACGATAAAAGATATGACACCATTGAAGTTTATAGATTTGTTTGCTG
>NZ_JAIJHU010000055.1:0-19323 GCF_022723415.1 Barnesiella sp.
GGAAGTTTCATTTCCGATTTGGTTGTACCGAACCGCATCCTATCTTCGTAATGACAAAGATAGAAATAATTCGCTATTTGGGAAATACAATCTTTCAGTCATCTCGATGACGACATGCCGCAGCTTCCGGGTAGGGGCATAAAAAAACTATCCCGGATTTCCGGGATAGTTTTCAAGATATGAACTTAGGATTTTTTAGTCTTTCAGTTTAGCGCAAATGAACTCGCGGTTCAAACGGGCGATGTTCGTCAACGAAATGTTTTTGGGACATTCGGCGGCACAAGCACCGGTGTTGGTACAGTTACCGAATCCCAATTCGTCCATCTTGGCAACCATAGCACGAGCGCGTTCGGCAGCCTCTACGCGGCCTTGCGGCAGCAGGGCGAATTGGCTTACCTTAGCCGAAACGAACAACATGGCCGAACCGTTTTTACAAGCTGCTACGCAAGCTCCGCAACCGATACAAGTAGCCGAGTCCATAGCCTCGTCGGCATCGATTTTAGAGATAGGAATTGCGTTGGCATCTTGTGCACCGCCCGTGTTTACCGAGATATATCCTCCGGCTTGCTGTATTTTGTCGAATGCACGACGGTCTACCATCAAGTCGCGAATAACGGGGAATCCGGCCGAACGCCACGGTTCTACGGTGATTACGTCTCCGTCGTTGAATTTACGCATGTGCAATTGGCAAGTGGTAACGCTGGTGTCGGGCCCGTGGGGGTGTCCGTTGATATAGAGCGAACACATACCGCAAATACCTTCGCGGCAATCGTGATCGAATACTACAGGCTCTTTGCCTTCGTTAATCAGTTGCTCGTTGAGCAAGTCGAGCATTTCGAGGAAAGAGCTGTCGGTAGATACACCATTAAGTTTATATTCCTCAAATCTACCTTTTTCTTTGGGACCTTTCTGGCGCCAAACTTTGAGTGTTATATTTATTGTTTTTTCCATAACTTTATCGTGTTATACCGGAATTAAAACGGCGATTAAACAAATTATTTCTTGTAGTTACGTTGTTGAACTTTGATAGCTTCGTATTTCAGTTCTTCTTTCAATAATTCGGGCTTTTTGTCTTCGCCTTGATATTTCCAGCAGCTTACATACATAAAGTGTTCATCGTCACGTTTTGCTTCTCCTTCTTCTGTTTGATATTCTTCACGGAAGTGTCCGCCGCAAGATTCTTCGCGGTTGAGAGCATCGAGGGCCATCAATTTGCCTATTTCGAGGAAGTCTTCCACACGCAAAGCCTTTTCGAGCTCTACGTTCAGTGTATTGGCTTCGCCGGGAATGCGCACGTTGGTGTAGAATTCTTTCTTCACCTCTTCGATTTTTTCGAGGGCAGTTTCCAATCCGGCTTTGTTACGTCCCATGCCCACATAGTCTACCATGATACGTCCCAACTCTTTGTGTATGGAGTCTACCGAACGTTTCCCCTTGATATTCATCAAACGGGCGATACGAGCTTTTACCGCTTTTTCGGCTTCTACAAATTCGGGCAGATCGGTCGAGAAACGGGGAACTTGGATTTGGTCGGACAAATAGTTTTGAATCGTATAGGGAAGTACGAAATAACCGTCGGCAAGACCTTGCATCAAAGCCGAAGCACCCAAACGGTTGGCTCCGTGGTCCGAGAAATTGGCTTCGCCGATAGCGAACAGACCGGGAATGGAAGTCATCAATTCGTAGTCCACCCAGATACCGCCCATCGTGTAGTGCGATGCGGGATAAATCATCATAGGAGTCTCATAGGGATTATCATCGACGATTTTTTCATACATCTGGAAGAGGTTTCCATAACGGCTGGCTACGGCTTCTTTTCCTTTTATTTGGATAGCGGCTTGTTCTCCGCCCAAACTTTCGATCACGTGGTGGTCGAGACCTTGTATAGCTTGTTTACCCAAGCGTTCGATACTTTCCTTGAAATCGAGGTAAACGGCATAACCCGTAGCTCCTACACCATAACCGGCATCGCAACGTTCTTTGGCTGCGCGAGAGGCCACGTCGCGGGGAACAAGGTTACCGAAGGCCGGATAACGACGTTCCAAGTAGTAGTCGCGATCTTCTTCTTTAATATCGGTCGGTTTCAATTTGCCGGCACGGATAGCTTCGGCATCTTCTTTTTTCTTCGGAACCCAGATACGACCGTCGTTACGCAACGACTCCGACATCAAAGTCAGTTTCGATTGGAACTCGCCGTGTGCGGGAATACAAGTGGGGTGAATCTGAGCGTAAGCCGGGTTGGCGAAATAAGCGCCTTTATGATAACATTGAACGGCTACCGAGCCATTCGATGCCATAGCGTTGGTCGAAAGGAAATAAACGTTTCCGTATCCGCCGGTAGCGATAACGACAGCGTGTGCCGCGAATCTTTCAATCTCTCCGGTAACCAGATTACGGGCGATGATACCGCGCGCACGACCGTCGATAATCACGAGGTCGAGCATCTCGTAACGTGTAAATTGTTTTACCGTACCTTTTTTCACCTGACGGTTGAGCGATGCATATGCACCTAACAACAGCTGTTGTCCGGTCTGGCCTTTGGCATAGAATGTACGAGATACCTGAGCGCCACCGAAAGAACGGTTAGCCAATTGACCCCCATATTCGCGGGCAAAGGGAACGCCTTGTGCCACGCATTGGTCTATGATGTTGTTCGATACTTCGGCCAGACGGTAAACGTTGGCTTCGCGGGCACGATAGTCGCCACCTTTGATGGTGTCGTAGAATAAACGATATACCGAGTCTCCGTCGTTTTGATAGTTTTTGGCGGCATTGATACCTCCCTGAGCGGCGATAGAGTGGGCGCGACGAGGTGAATCTTGAATGCAGAAGTTCAATACATTGAAACCCAACTCGCCGAGAGTGGCGGCAGCAGAGCCACCGGCAAGCCCCGTACCTACGACGATAATGTCAAGACGGCGTTTGTTGGCCGGGTTCACCAATTTTTGGTGAGCTTTATAATTGGTCCACTTTTCGGCCAATGGGCCTTCGGGTATTTTAGAATCTATGGTAGACATAACAATTGTTTTTCTGTGAATAAATAGTTTGGTTTATTAAAGGGTGCAAGTTCCGCAACCGGTCAGGCTCATCACATAGAAAGAGATGGCAACGGCGGCAAAGCCCAAGCAGATGATTGTTGCGAAAATGTTGGAGATACATTTCCAACGGTTGAACCATACGTGGTTGTTGATACCGATGGTTTGCATGGCACTCCAAAATCCATGAGTGAGATGGAACCACAAAGCAACGAACCAAATGAGATAAATAACTACATAGATCGGGCAACCGAATGTTTCGCGGATCAAGGCGATTCCGTCGTGAGGATTTACTTCGGGCAAATGACCGACGATTTCGTTGAGCTGCATTTTGTACCAAAAGTTGAAGAGGTGCAAAACCAATCCCAACAAAACGATGATACCCAAAACGAGCATGTTTTGAGATGCCCATTCTACGGTTTGCGGGCGAGTGTTCACCAAATAACGGTCGTTACCGCGCGCCTTCCGGTTTTGCAAGGTCAACCAAAATGCGTAGACAATGTGAAGAACGGCTCCGGCAGCGAGAATGACAGTTCCTGCCAAAGCATACCAGTTGGCTCCCAAAAATTGGCAAACGGCATTGTAGCCGGCAGGGCTGATTAACGCCACTAAGTTCATACACATGTGAAACGTTAGAAATAGGACGAGAAAGAGTCCGGTAATACTCATGACTACTTTTCGTCCTATGGACGAGTTACTTAACCACATAGGATTTGAATTTAAGTTATTATTTGTTGTAAATGAAATTTATGCAAATTTACACCATGCAAAATTAAATGAAGTATGCGGAATAAACAAGCTAATAAGGAAATATTTCTTTAATGTATAGTCTGTTGCCGGGGAAGTTCCCGAATGCTTAAAGAAAGTAAATCGTGTGTTTTTTCTTAAAATATATCTATCTTTGCAATAAGCGCGAAAATAGGCTACACTCGGCTTGATCGGACAAACTCGCCGTTGTTTTCGTTTTGCGTCGTTTTTTTACAATTATCAATAAAAATAAATATGAAGAACAGTAATTTTTTCTTATTGGCCGTTACGGCTGCAACGGTTGTGTCTTGTGGTACGCATCCGTCTTCTTACACGATTAACGGAATGGTTTCCGATACAACGTTGAACGGAAATAAAGTTTATTTGACCGATATGGCATCCCGTAATGTATTGGATAGCGCGGTGATTGCCAATGGTAAGTTTACATTTACCGGTAAAGCGGATACCGCATTGATTTGCCAGATACAATCACGTCCGTATCGTATGGAGTTGGTTCTTGAAAACGGCGATATCGCTGTTGAAATGGGAGAGACCGATAAACGTTCGGGTACTCCTCTGAACGATAGTTTCGCTTTGTTTATGTCCGATATGGATTCTTTGCAGAATACGATTATCGCCAAACAACAGGAAATTATGCAGAAAGGATTGTCCGAAGAAGAGCTTCGCGAGGCTTGGCAAGACTTCCAAACGAATACTATTATGCCCGAATTTAACCGAGTAATGTCCGAGAATTTCGATAGAAATAAAGATAATGCCGTAGGTGCATGGGCTATTGCCAACTGGAATTTGGAACCGGCTCAATTCGATTCCGTGCTCAATCTCGCCGGCGAAACTTTGAAGGCCAATCCGCTTATAAAAATGATGATTCAGCAACAGGAGATATTGAAAAAGACGGCCGAAGGCGCTATGTTTACCGATTTCACGATCGAGCAACCGGACGGCAGCAAGGTTTCGCTTTCTGATTATGTAGGAAAAGGAAAATATGTTTTGGTAGACTTCTGGGCATCTTGGTGTGGTCCTTGTCGAGCCGAAATTCCTAATATCAAGGAGTTGTACGATAAATATCATAGTAAAGGACTCGATGTCTTGGGCGTAGCCGTTTGGGATAAAGTAGAAGATACTCAAAAAGCTATAAAGGAACTGGGAATCGTTTGGCCTCAGATTATTAATGCACAGCAGATTCCTACCGAATTATACGGTATTCAAGGAATCCCTCACATCATTTTGTTTGCTCCCGACGGTACGATTGTCGCTCGCGATTTGCGCGAAGAGGCAATGAAGGAAAAGGTGGCAGAAGTTATGAAGAAATAATAGATTTTCTATCGTAAGGGTTAAAGGAGTGGCAATCGCCACTCCTTTTTTTGTGTTTGTGTTTCATTTCTTTTTCTTTTATGTTTCATTTTTGATTCAAATAGAAAATTATAGAATTTAGAAAGAAAGTAAACGAAATACTTTGTATATAAATAAAAAAATATTATACTTGCAAAAAAATAATTATTTCATTTCTTATCAATTCTAAAAAGTGTTATTATGAAAAACAAATTACTTTTAGTGAGCTGTGCTCTATTTTTGTTTTCGGGTACGGCTTTTGCCGAAAATTTATTAGTGACCAAAACATCGGGAGGTGCAGACGAAGAAGGAACTCTCCCTTATGTCGTGGCGAATGCACCGGGCGGGTCGGTCATCGAGCTGTCTATCGGTGATGAGACCACCGTTACGATTCCCGAAACGATTTTGATAGACAAAAACCTGACTATCGACGGTAAAGGAAAAACGATTTCCGTGGCCGAGCCGGGAGTCTCTAATTATCGTATTTTTAAAATCGGGCTTTACGAACCCGAAGATGGAGCGGAATTAATATCGCTTACGTTGAAAAACTGTACGCTCTACGGTGGTGACGGTACGGCTTTGGTCGATACGGAAACGACTATGGCTACTTGGTCGGCTACTATTTTGGTAGGTGCAAACGGTACGCTTACCGGTGAGAATCTGCTTTTCGATAAGGCGAAAAATGGTTATGCTGCCGGTATTATGGCATGCGGCGATATTACGCTTACGAACTGTACTTTTCAAAACCTATCGGGAACGAAAGCCGGAGGTGCATTATATACCAATAAAGGTGTAACAGGTCGTTTTACTAATTGTACATTTACGAATAATACTAGTGAAGCTCATGGTGGAGCTGTTTGTTGCTCGGGCAGTACGAACTATTTTACCGACTGTGTTTTCACCGGTAACACTTCTACTGGAAAATCTACGAACGGAGGGGCTATATTTTTGCAGAATGCAGGAGCTTCGGCAGAAATAATAAATTGTACATTTACCGAAAATACAGCGACAAATTATGGTGGAGCAGTAGAACAGAATAATAATGTAACCGATGGCGCTTTGAAAATCGTCAACACGACATTTATGAATAATGCGGCTAAGGGAGGCGGTGCATTATTGACTTGGATGGGTGATGTTACTGTTGAGAATTGTTCTTTCGAGCATAATGAAGCTACGGGTACTTCTGGTGGTGCATGGTATGCTTCGTTAAAGGATGCGGTTACCTATAAGGTTGCTGGCTGTTATTTCGGGGAGAATTTATCGGCAGCACATGGTGGAGCTATCCTATCTACTTCTAAAAATGCTACGTTTACCAACTGTACTTTTTATAAAAATGAAATTACAGGAGCAAATAATGGTGGAGGAGCTTTGGCTTTACAAGGAGATGCTACTATTTATAATTGTACTTTTGTAGATAACAAGAGTGTACATGAAACCTATGGGTCGGGAATCCATATAGCTTCCAAAGCAATCGTTCAAATCTATAATTCTATTCTTGTAAGAGGTATCGGTGGCCCCGATATTTATACTCATAACGATTGTGTTATTTCGGGTACTCACAATATATATGGTACGGCTTTGGAAGGTACACCTGTGACCACCGACGAATTTGTGGATAATGTAGTTTATACCGATCAGAAACTGTTTGCGGAAGATGAACCTATTCCGGCTCTCAATGAGGGTACGACCAAAAATATCGCTATTGCAGCCGACGGTATCGCAGCCGGAGCCGGTATTGTGGTAGAAGGTGTTCCCACAGTGGACCAACGCGGCAAATCTCGTTCGGCGACTAATCCGGCCATCGGCTCCTATGAAGTGGAGAAAGCCACGTCGATAGAGCGTGTAGCTGTTGAGAAATTGTTTTGGCCTAATCCTGCACAAGGCAATATCAACTTGACGGAAGGTGTTTCGAATATCGCTATTTATGATTTGCAAGGCAGCTTGGTAAAAGAGGTCGCTATGCCTGCACAATCTGTTTCTGTGGAAGGTTTGAATCCCGGAATTTATCTGATTCGTATCACTCTAAACGGCAACGAACACAACCATCGTTTGGTTATTAAATAATAGAATTCATCATGTGTTTAAAAACGGGAACTTCACGAAGTTCCCGTTTTTTTGTGAAATGAGTAAAGGGTAAGCCGGTGTACCTGAGCTGTGAGTTCAGTAGAGAATCCGAGGGGTAGATATGTATTTTAGCTATGGAATTTTTGTAGATAACCGCGTACCGAACTTTTGGGGAGAGTTTGATTCTTGTTTAAATTTCTATACAGAGTGTATTACTCCTTCTCCCCTATATTTTGCTCAAAACACAAGGGAGAAGTGTGAATGCTTTCGATAACAGGAATAGGGTAGTGTATCTCCCTCTTCCCTTTGCTGTGCCCCGTAGCATTACGGGGTGTTCCTGCAAGGAATATAGGAGGAGTGCCCACAGAGCGAGGGGGTTGAACTCTACAATCAAATGATCTTTTTCAACTCAAACTATTGTTTCTTCGGTGTCTCCTCTATATGGCTAACATAGTGCCCCGCAATGCTACGGGACACGGTAGGGAGAGGTTGAGATGTATTTCTGCCTTCGCTCCTGCTTCGATTTACGTGCGATTCCTTCGTAATATCACGAGCCACCACGGCAAGAGGAGAGGACTAAGATGCTGCTTCGAATATTCTTTTTACCTCTACCCGCGAACACAAGAGAGAATTTGAAAGACGATTCCCTTTGATTTCTATTGAGTCGATATCCTCACTAATTATAGGCTGAACCGAGTTATGAGGTAACGTTGTCGTCGGGGCAGATAAAGGACAGATGCATTTTAAATTCCTTCATTGAGGGTGGCGGGATTGTAGTCGATAGATTTTTGGAATTTCATTCAAGGCCTGTATATGGCCGTGCGTTGTTTATGTTATTTTTGCATATAATGTCGTCGTTCTTCGGGCGAGAATTTTTCAATGGCCATGGTTCGAGGCATATCGCGATAACGGGTGTCGAGGAAAGTACAGAGCCGGATTTTATCTTTTTTCCCGACCTCTCGCAGCATCCAGCCTACGGCTTTGCGGATTAGGTCATGTTTGTTGTACAAGAGAATATCGGCAATAGCGAGCGTATCGTCGAAGCGGCCTTTGCGGATCCATTGCCAAGTGGAGACAATCGAAATGCGCTGTTCCCAGATGAGGCTGCTTTGGGCCAGTTGATAGAGTGGGGTGTGGTCTTGTTCTTCGAGATAGCCTCCGACGATTTGTGCTGCGGATAAATCGACCAAATCCCAGTTGTTGATATATGCGGTATTGGATAAATAGGTGTGGTATATCGCTTCTCGACGGTTGGCATCGGCTTTTTTGAATTGTTCGACCATACATAACAAGGCGGCCATGCGCAATTCGTGAACCGGGTTATGTAACAGGATTTCGAGTTGGTCGAGCGGGGTATCTAAGTATTGTTTGACGATACTGCGTGTTACAGGAACGGGGATGCCGATGAATATGTCTTGCTCGCCGTATTCTCCTTTTCCGGTTTTAAAGAATCCAGAGAGGGTTTTTACTTTGTCGGGGTTGGCTTCCGCCCGAATCGCTTGCTCTATGTCTTGTGCTGTGTGCATGATTGAAGATGCTTGATTTTTTACAAAGATAAAAATTGCATGTAGCGGAATCAAATTTTTCTTTTGTTCAAATTTAATTTTTAATATAAGGTTGCGGGTGTGGATTTTAATTTGTTGAAATAAAGTTAAAAATAATGTGTAAATTATTGGCTGAAATTTTCTCTTTCGGTTTTATGATAATAGTTGTTTTTGACAATGTTTTTAGATGTTAATTTTAAAGGACTCTGTTGAAAAATTTGCGGATAGGCGGCAAGGTGATGGAAAATATTCGATTCTCAGGAAGATAAAATTTGAATAAATGATTGATATATAGTTGTATATGATAAAAATTGGAATGCGGGAATCAGGAAGAAATAGAATTGTCGGTTCTTTGGGTTGGGTGTAAATCCTTTTTTGGGGAAAGAAAAAGAGTTGGTTTGCTTAAAATGACTATTTTTGTAGTGAAGCTGCGAAACATAGATTACGTGTTGTCATCGTCAAGTAAATTTGTTTTTACTCAGGGTTTGTGCTATGTTCGTTTTTTAGAAAGATAATTTGAAAACAGTCTCGGCATGGTTCTCAATTACATTTGGATCGCATTTTTCGTTATTGCCTTTGTGGTGGCGGTGGTACAGACTTTCGTATATGGAAACACGGGAATCTGGACCGATATTATGAATGCTTCGTTTTCCTCGGCTCGTAGCGCGTTCGATATTTCTTTGGGTTTGACAGGTGTTCTTACGTTGTGGCTCGGACTTATGAAAATAGGGGAGCGGGGTGGGGTAGTCGCTGTTTTGTCGCGTTGGATCAGTCCGTTGTTTTCCCGACTTTTCCCGGGAGTTCCCAAAGGGCATCCGGCTTTGGGGTCGATGTTCATGAATGTTTCTGCCAATATGTTGGGGTTGGACAATGCTGCTACTCCATTGGGATTGAAAGCGATGAGAGAGTTGCAAGAGTTGAATCCCAAGAAGGACACGGCGACCGATGCCATGCTGATGTTCTTGGTTTTGAACGCTTCGGGGTTGACCTTGATTCCTATCGGGGTGATGACTTATCGGGCACAGATGGGGGCAGCCAATCCTTCGGACGTTTTCTTGCCCATTTTAATCGCCACGTTCATGGCGACGTTCGTGGGGCTTTTGGCATTGTGTATCAAACAGCGAATCAATATATTCGACCGGGTAATTCTGCTATGGGGATTGGGGCTTACCGCTTTTGTGGGCGGGGTGTTTTATTATTTCTCCTCTTTGCCGGAAGAGAAGATTTCGTCTTATTCGGCTTTTGCAGCCAACAGTATTCTGTTTACGATTATCGTAATTTTTATCGTGGCGGGGTTTGTCAAGCGAATCAATGTTTATGATGCTTTTATAGAGGGCGCGAAAGAGGGTTTTAAGACGGCGGTTATGATCATACCCTATTTAGTGGCTATTCTCGTGGCTATCGGGATATTTCGGGCATCGGGAGCGATGGATTATATCGTCGAGGGTTTTGCTACGGTTTTCGGTTGGTTGGGAATAGATACCGAATTTGTGGGAGCATTGCCTACGGCTTTGATGAAGTCGTTGAGCGGTAGCGGTTCGCGAGGTATGATGGTCGATGCGATGTCGGCTTATGGCGTAGACTCCTTTGTGGGTAGGGTAGCTTGTACCGTGCAAGGATCGACCGACACGACATTTTATATCTTGGCGGTCTATTTCGGTAGCGTAGGGGTGCGTAAGACCCGCTATGCGGTTGGCTACGCTTTGCTGGCCGATGTGATAGGGGCTATTTCGGCTATTACGGTTTCTTATTTCTTCTTCAAGTAATTCTTATTCGCAGAATTGCACTATCTTTGCAGAGTATGCGGAAATGGGTTCGTACCTCGTATAACCGAGGATTCGGCCTCCGTAGCTGTGCGTTGCGAGTGTTTTATAAGATAAAAGAGATAAAGTCATGGCTGTGAGTTATTTTGCCGAAGACGTCAAGATGCCGGCGATAAAAAAGAGAGAAACGACCGATTGGATACGTCGTGTCGCTTCGGGGTATGGGAAGAAATGCGGCGATATAGCCTATATCTTTTGTTCCGATGAGAAAATTCTCGAAGTGAATAAGGCTTATTTGCAGCATGACTATTATACCGATGTGATTACGTTTGACTATACCGAGGGCGATAAAATAGGCGGTGATATATTTATCAGCGTGGATACTGTCCGTTCCAATGCGGAACAGTTCGGAACCGATTATGACGAAGAGCTTCATCGGATTATCATACACGGTGTTTTGCATTTGTGCGGTATCAACGATAAAGGCCCGGGTGAGCGTGAGATGATGACTCGTCATGAGAACGAGGCTTTGAAGCTGAGGTGATTGAATATATTTCTGATTTCTATGTAGCGGGGGAGGGTTCTTTCTCGATAAAAGTCATGGAGAAATAATATACGATGGATTTTAATTACGATGTGATAGTGGTGGGTGCAGGGCATGCCGGGTGTGAAGCGGCGTGCGCTTCGGCCAATCTTGGTTCGAAAACCCTGCTTATTACTATGGATATGAATAAGATAGCTCAGATGAGCTGTAATCCTGCGGTCGGTGGTATCGCCAAAGGGCAGATTGTTCGTGAGATTGATGCGTTGGGAGGATTCATGGGGATTGTGACCGATGAGACGGCGATACAATTCAGAATGCTGAATCGCTCGAAAGGTCCGGCCATGTGGAGTCCTCGTTCACAGAGCGACCGAACCAAGTTTATTGCTACTTGGCGCTCTATTTTGGAAAATACGGAGAATCTATATATGTGGCAAGACTCTGTTAATCAGATTCTTGTGAAAGACGGGCGCGTGACGGGCGTGGTGACGGATATGAACGTGACGTTTACGGCGAAATGTGTGGTGTTGACGACCGGTACTTTTATGAACGGTTTGATGCATATCGGTCGTACCCGACTGCAAGGGGGGCGTATCTCTGAGCCGGCATCGTACGGTATTACCGAGCAGCTCGTGGAGCTGGGTTTTACCGCCGGACGTATGAAAACGGGAACACCGGTTCGAATCGATGGCCGGAGTATTCATTTCGAAGAGGCGACCGAGCAGAGGGGAGAGGACGATTTTCACAAGTTTTCTTTCCTCGATTTCCAGCCTCGTCCGTTGAAACAACGTAGCTGTTGGACTATTTATACGAATGAACAAGTACACGATATATTGCGTGCAGGTCTGCCCGATTCGCCTTTGTATAACGGTCAGATACAAAGTATCGGACCTCGCTATTGTCCCAGTATAGAGACAAAAATAGTGACATTTCCCGATAAAACGGAACACCAGTTGTTTCTCGAACCAGAAGGGGAAACTACGCAGGAATATTATTTGAACGGTTTTTCTTCGTCGTTGCCTTTGGATATTCAGATAAAGGCGTTGCAAGAAATTCCGGCATTGCGAGATGTGCGTATATATCGTCCCGGTTATGCGATCGAATATGATTATTTCGATCCTACACAATTAAATCATAATTTGGAAACTAAACAGATTTCCAATCTTTTCTTTGCGGGACAAATCAATGGTACGACGGGGTATGAAGAGGCCGGAGGACAGGGGCTTATCGCCGGAATAAACGCTCATATCAATTGTCACGGAGGCGCTCCGTTTACATTGGGGCGGGACGAAGCCTATATAGGGGTTTTGATCGACGATTTGGTGACAAAAGGTGTCGATGAACCTTATCGTATGTTCACTTCGAGAGCCGAATATCGTATTTTGTTGCGTCAGGACGATGCCGATATGCGCCTTACCGAGCGAGCTTATCGGTTAGGGTTGGCGAAACGGGAGCGATATGATTTGTTGACGGCGAAACGGGATAGCGTGGATCGTTTGATTCGGTTTGCACAAAACTATTCTATAAAACCGGCCTATATAAACGAAGGTTTGGAAGCTCTGGGAACAGCTCCCTTGAAACAGGGGGTGCGATTGATCGATTTGATATTACGTCCCCAGTTGGATATGGCCAAACTTTCGACATTGGTTCCTGCGTTGAAACAAGAAATTTCTGTTATAAAGAATCGCAGAGAAGAAATTGTGGAGGCTGCCGAGATTAAGATGAAGTATCAAGGTTATATCGATAGGGAGAAAATGATTGCCGATAAAATTTCTCGTTTGGAACATATTCGCATACGAGGGAAATTCGATTATAGCCAGATACATGCATTATCGACCGAAGCTCGTCAGAAATTGGAAAGAATAGATCCCGAGACCATAGCGCAGGCTTCGCGCATACCGGGTATTTCGCCGAGCGATATAAATATATTGCTGCTGTTGGTGGGACGTTAATGTTTCACGTGAAACAAATCGCTAGAAAGCCTTTAAATAAAGGGATAGAACGAATAAAACAATAAAAATAAAATGAGTGTAGAGATTATTAAAAGTAAGATTCGCGATGTTGTTGACTTCCCTCAAAAGGGAATTGTTTTTAGAGATTTGACAACAGTTTTCAAAGATGCGGATTGTTTGAGGGAATTGTCGGATATGCTTACTGCCATATATGCCGAAAAGGGTATTACGAAAGTAGTGGGTATAGAGTCTCGCGGTTTTATTATGGGGCCTATATTAGCGACGCGTATCGGAGCCGGATTCGTGCCTATGCGCAAACCGGGAAAGCTTCCTGCTGAAACTTGGCAGGAAAGTTATACCAAAGAGTATGGCGTAGATGTCATAGAGATTCACAAGGATGCCCTTTGTGAAAATGATGTTGTTTTATTGCACGATGATTTGTTGGCGACAGGTGGGACTATGTTGGCCGCTTATAATTTGGTAAAACGATTCAACCCGAAGAAAGTCTATGTCAATTTTCTCGTTGAATTGGAGTTTTTGAAAGGACGGAATTTATTTCCGAACGATGTGGAAATCGAATCTCTGATAAAATATTGATACGGATTGATCGATAAAAACGAAAATATTAAGAATAAGCTCGCCCTTTTACCGGATACCCCGGGCGTATACCAATATTTCGATAAAACGGGAAAGATTATTTATGTAGGTAAGGCGAAGAATCTGAAACGTCGTGTGTCTTCTTATTTCAATAAGGTGCATGATTCGCCTAAGACTAATATTCTTGTCAAAAATATTTATGATCTTCAATATATTGTCGTCAAGACCGAGGAGGATGCTCTGCATCTTGAAAACAGTCTTATCAAAGCATACAAGCCTCGGTATAACGTTTTGTTGAAAGACGACAAGACTTATCCGTGGATTTGTTTGCGGAACGAACATTTTCCCCGGGTGTTTCTGACTCGCAAAGTTTATAAGGACGGGTCGAAATATTATGGCCCGTATGCCAATGTACACTTGGCGAAAACCGTGTTGGGATTAATTCGAGAATTATATCCTATTCGCACATGCAATTATGCATTGACACCTGAAAATATCGAAAAAAATCGTTTTCGGGTTTGTCTGCAATATCACATTAAAAATTGCAAAGGGTGTTGTGTCGGCAAAATATCGGAACAAGAATATAACGGATATATCGAACAGGTGCGTCAGATTCTCAACGGAGACATACACCAATTGAGTAACCATTTGTTGGAAGAGATGTCGGCTCTGTCTGCCGAGCTGCGCTTCGAGGAAGCTCAGGTTGTTAAGGAAAAATACGATTTAATCGAGAAGTATAAAGCTAAATCGGTTATCGTGAATCCGGCTTTGCACGAAATTGATGTCTTTTCTTACGATGAGGACGAGGGGGTAGCTTTTGTGAATTATATGCACGTGCGAGGCGGCTCGATCGTACAAAGTATTACTATCGAGTATAAGAAAAAGCTCGATGAATCTGCTTCTGAAATTTTGTCATTGGGTATTGCCGAATTACGTTCCCGATTCGGAAGTCGGGCTAAGGAGGCTCTTGTACCGTTTTTGCCGGAGTCTGATTTTGTTGACCTTGAATTTGTCGTTCCGCAAAGGGGGGATAAGAGAAAATTACTCGCGGTATCGGAGCAGAATGTGAAGCAATATAAGGTAGATCGATTGAAACAAAGCGAGAAGCTGAATCCAGAACAGCGAGTCATGCGGATATTGACCCGGATACAACAGGATTTCAGGTTGCCCGAATTGCCGTGGCACATGGAGTGTTTCGACAATTCGAATATACAGGGTACGAATCCGGTCGCCTCTTGTGTGGTGTTCAAGAAAGCGAAACCATCGAAAAAAGACTATCGCCATTTCGATATTAAGACTGTCGTGGGGCCCGACGATTTTGCTTCCATGCGTGAGATTATTTATCGCCGGTATCGTCGTTTGCTCGATGAAGGAGAGGAGTTACCGCAGTTGATTATTGTCGATGGCGGGAAAGGGCAATTGAGTGCGGCTTTGGAGTCGATCGACGCTCTTGGATTGAGGGGTAAAGTTTCGATAGTGGGTATTGCCAAGCGTTTAGAGGAAATTTATTTCCCCGGAGATTCCTTGCCTCTTTATATAGACAAGAATTCGGAGTCGTTACGAGTTATTCAGCACATGCGAGACGAGGCTCACCGGTTCGGTATTACATTTCATCGAAATAAACGGAGTAAAGGGCAGGTGAAGTCGGCGTTAGATTCCATTCCCGGTATCGGCCCCAAGAGTCGGGATTTGTTGCTGTCTCATTTCAAGAGTGTGAAACGGATTAAGGAGGCTTCGGAATCTGATTTGATGGCAGTCGTGGGGACGGCGAAAGCTAAAATCATAAAAAAATATTTGATTTAAACTATAATTATTTGATTTTCAGATTTTTAATTTGTAGTCCCTTTATGAATGGCTTTGAAAGTCGTTATACTACGTATGATCAAGTAAGTTTGCTTCTGTTTTGGATTTACATTATCTTTGTCTAATGCGAAAATAGGATGCGATTCGGAATGAAAAACGAGTGTATTCGTTTTATCTTGTACACTCCTTTCTCTATCTTTGCATGATAAGAAATGAATTTCCTATGAGAGTAGTCGTTCAAAGAGTGAAGAGGGCTTCGGTGCGGATAGGCGGAGAATTACATTCCTCCATAGAAGCCGGTCTTTTGATATTGTTGGGAGTGGAAGATAGCGACGAATCGTCGGATATCGAATGGTTGGTGAAGAAATGTGCCAATTTGCGTATCTTTGACGATGGGAACGGGGTTATGAACCGATCTTTAATCGATATGAACGGAGATGTGTTGATTGTTAGTCAGTTCACGTTAATGGCATCGACCAAGAAGGGAAACAGGCCCTCTTATATCCGGGCGGCCGGACATGAGCACGCTGTCCCTATGTACGAGGCTTTTTGCCGTCGTTTTTCGGAGGAAATTTCCAAAACGGTGGCTACGGGTGTCTTCGGCGCCGACATGCAGGTAGAGCTCGTGAACGACGGGCCGGTAACGATTTGTATGGATACGAAAAACAAGGAGTGATCTTATGACGATAAAAGAAGCGCAGGAACAGGTCGATAAATGGATTAAAAGCGTTGGTGTGAGATATTTCAGCGAATTGACGAATATGGCTATATTGACCGAAGAAGTGGGAGAGGTGGCGCGCATCATTTCCCGTCGGTACGGCGATCAGTCGTTTAAATCGGGGGAGGAGAACAGCGATTTATCGGACGAATTGTGCGATGTTTTCTGGGTATTGCTGTGCCTTGCCAACCAGACAGGGGTAGATTTGACCTCTGCTTTTGAAAAGAATATGGAGAAGAAGACAAATAGAGATAAAACAAGACATATCAACAATCCTAAATTAACAAAAAATGGATAGATACGAAGAAATGTTGAGTCGGTATAAAACCGATTTAGACGATGCACAAGTGGCAGCGGCCGTAGAAAAGATCGTGCGGGATAATTTGGCAACGAACAGTACTCCCGATGTATATAAGTTTTTGTTCAGCTGTATCGATCTGACTTCGTTGCATACAGAGGATAATACCGATTCGATTACTAAGTTTACCAAACGAGTGAACGATTTCGAAGAGGAGCATCCGGAGATGCCCAGTGTGGCCGCGATTTGCGTGTATCCTAATTTCGCGGGTACGGTTCGCGCCAATCTCGATGTGTCTTCTGTGAATATCGCTGCCGTGTCCGGTGGTTTTCCCACTTCGCAGACTTTTACCGAGGTGAAAGTAGCCGAGACGGCTTTGGCTCTCGGCGATGGAGCCGATGAAATAGATATCGTCATCAATGTGGGTAATTTTTTAGGCGGAAATTACGAGGAAATGTGCCAAGAAATCGAAGAACTCAAACAAACTTGTAGAGATGCTCATTTGAAAGTGATCCTCGAAACAGGAGCCTTAAAAACGGCTTCTAATATTAAGAAGGCTTCTTTGTTGTCTATATACTCGGGAGCCGATTTCATAAAGACTTCCACGGGTAAGAGCGAGCCGGCTGCGACTCTCGAAGCTGCTTATGTGATGTGTCAGGCCATTAAGGAATATTATGAGCAGACCGGGACGATGATCGGGTTTAAGCCTGCCGGTGGAATTTCTACGACAGCCGATGCTGTGAAGTATTATTGTGTGGTGAAAGAAGTGCTTGGTGAAAAATGGTTGACTAACGAATATTTCAGAATCGGAGCCAGCCGTTTGGCCAACAATTTACTTTCGGATATTTGGGGAAATCCCACGAAGTTCTTCTAAATAAAGTCGTTTGACGAAAATAAAGAAGCCCGGTACAATCCGGGCTTCTTTATTTTTATGATTTGCCAGCATGCTAAATGAACGAATCGTCATAAGCCATTTTTGCGTCGGTCACGAATTGTTTTATTTTCTGTTCTTCGCTTTTGGGGCAGATGAGCAGCACATTATCGGCTTCGGCTATGATGTAATCGTGAAGTCCTTCGACAACGACCAATTTTTCCCCCTTAACGGCTATGACACTGCCCGTTGTGTTGTAAAGTAACGCTTTGCAGTTTTGGGTTACGTTTTCGTCTTTATTTTTGGGTGAGTGGTCGTACAGCGCACTCCAAGAACCTAAATCGCTCCACCCGAATTCTGCGCAAAGCACAAATACGTTCGAGGCTTTTTCCATGATACCGAAATCTATCGATATACTGGGGCAGGCTGCGAAATTTTCGTCGATAAAATGTTTTTCTTCGGGCGTGTTGAATACTTTGATGTTTTCTTCGAATCGGTTCGAAATATCGGGTAAAAACCGTTGGAACGCTTTGATAATTGTCTGTACATTCCAAATGAAAATACCGGAGTTCCAGAAAAATTCGCCGCTCTCCACAAACATTTTGGCAAATTCGAGATTGGGTTTTTCGGTAAATGTTTTTACGGTCTTTATATTATCTTCGGCATCTTCGCCTATCTGAATATATCCGTATCCCGTTTCAGGACGATTGGGCTTTATGCCTAAGGTGAGCAGTGCCGGATATTTTGATACGAAATCGAGCCCGCGATTGACGCATTGAGCAAATTCGTCTTCTTTGAGAATGAGATGATCCGAGGGGGCTACGACGATATTGGCATTCGGGTTGAGAGCCTGAATATGATAAGAGGCCCAAGCGATACAGGGAGCTGTATTTCTTCGGGTCGGTTCCAGCAAAATATTTTCTTCGGCGATATCGGGTAACTGTTCTTTTACCAAATCGACATATATTTCGTTTGTGACGATGAATATATGGTCTTTGGGTATTATTTTTATAAATCTGTCATAACTCATTTGGAGGAGCGAACGTCCTATCCCGAAAAAATCGAGGAATTGCTTGGGTCTGTTGTTTCGGCTAAAAGGCCAAAAGCGACTTCCGATACCACCTCCCATGATTACACAATATCTATTTTCCATAGTCGTGTCGTTTTTTTAATGTTAATTCTTCTGCTAAAATAGCTATTTTTTATTAGAAAGATAGCTCGAATAACTTTTTTTGAAAAAAAACAGAGATTATTTGTCTTATTCAAAATCTGTTTTTATCTTTGCACCGCATTTAAGCCCAGATGGCGGAATCGGTAGACGCGCTGGTCTCAAACACCAGTGGATTAACCTCCATGCCGGTTCGATCCCGGCTCTGGGTACAAGTAAAACGGCTAAGTAGTTGAATACCAACGCTTAGTCGTTTTCTTTTTGCCTTATCTGTTCCCAATTTGTTCCCACAGACCTTCATTCTCCCCTCTCGCTAAATGTGGTTGAATGTCTTTAAACATGATTATAGTGACGATAAATAGCTAACAGATTTGATTTTGCGTATTCCACCTCTAAAAAAGGGCTTATAGAGATATTGTGATATACGCCTTCTTTTCCTCATGTAAGGTTTAAAACCGCCATAAGAACATGGTATAGATGGAAATCATACGGTGAGTAGAGTTTAGTTAAAACCAAAAGACTGACGAAGTGCTATAAGGTTCGGTCTTTTATACCTCCGTTGATTTGAATGAAAGAGAGCAAGAAAGTTTGTCAAGGAATTATCTTTTACTGCTGGAAAACAGATTTTTAAATGCTTGAAGAGCCAATAGAGGTACAAAAGAGGGAAAATGAACCTTGAAATGCTGTTTTTTATCTATCAGTGAGAGCTTTTTATGGGGATTTCATTACCTTTGTATTTGGATTGGGGAAACTCTTTCCGAGACATAGAAATTAAGAAGCGTTATGCTTATCTTGTGAATTGGAAACGTAGGAAATTTCACAATTACACACAAGGGTGGCATAGTGGTTCTCACGCTATAGCGTGGGCTGCT
>NZ_JAIJHU010000118.1:0-2370 GCF_022723415.1 Barnesiella sp.
GGCCAAGTGCGGACTCACCGGCTATGCTCAGGTCTATGGCCAGTACAATACGACGCCCTACGACAAGCTCCTGATGGATCTGATGTATATCTCCGAGCCCAGCCTCTTCGAAGACTTCAAGATCATGTCCGCGACCGTGAAGATCCTGTTTATGAAAGAAAGCACCGCCGGCGTAGCCGAAGGCCAGACCACTGCCATGGGGAAAAAATGACTGGTATACTTTAAATCTTGCCTCCCCCCGCTTGCAGGGGGAGGGGGACCACGAAGTGGTGGAAGGGGGGCCGCCGTTAGGCCACTATTACAAGAAGCAAGAGACTTATTGCAATGCGAATCTATTAGGAGGTGTTAATACATGATTTCATCGATTTCTATAAAAAATTTCAAGGGATTTCAAAATTTCCATATAAAAGGGCTGGCGCCAATCACACTGATAGGCGGAAAGAACAATGTAGGAAAATCCTCCTTTTTGGAAGCCCTATTCCTGCTTTATTCCGCCTATGCGCCTCAGGCTTTCGGGCAACAGTTTTCCCTTCGCGGTGCAGGAAATCTGTATCACAACACTATAGAAAATTGGGCGGTTATGTTCTATGATGGGGACGTTGATAAACCCATGGAAATCGGGGCACAGACTGATGACGGGCATTATCAGCTTACCTATACCATTGATAAATTGGGACATGCACCGGATATAAACATCCCTCCTGAAATCATGAGCCAGGTAGGTCCCATGCAGAATGCTAATGCGCCTGCTGGTGTACTGAAATCCTCCTTCGCAAAAGACGGAAATACCCTCTGCGAAATAGCCATGTATGCGAATGGAATGGCTCGTACAAGCAAGAAAGTTAATGGCGAAGAACTGCCCAAGGCAACCATTATACTTACCGGAAATGTACGAAATTTCAATGCACAGGTTTTGACCGAACTGGATATAAATAACCGGATGGATATGGTACTGGATGCTCTTCGTATCATTGAACCTTCCATTAAAGGTATTTCCGTAGTGCCGGTAGAAAACAGAAGAACCATGATTATCAATGGTGTTCCCAATGTGCAGGTAACTACTGATGCAGAAGTGTATGTTGACGTAGGCCTGGCACGAAAAATGCCGCTCAAACTCATGGGTGATGGAATTGGTCATTTGGTCAACTTTATTATTGCTATAGTGAATTCCAGAAATGGAATCGTACTTATTGATGAAATTGAAAACGGTATACACTATTCTCTCCGTAAAGACCTTTGGGAGAAGTTGATAAATATTGCAAAGCAGTTTAAATGCCAGCTCATAGCGACTACCCATAGTTACGAATTTTTGCAGTCTGCAGTTGAAGCAATTGGAGAAGAGGAAAAAGAAGATTTTTACTATATCAGGCTTGATGAAGATAAGAATCGTCTTATTCATGGAGTTACCTATACAGCAGAAGAACTGCGCTTTGCTCTGCAGATGAACATGGAGGTCCGGTAATATGAAGAAAAATATGAAGAACCCTGAAAAAATATTACCGAAAATGGGGCTTCTGCTAGTAGAAGGCGCAGACGAAAAGTACTTCTTTATCCGGGCTTGCGACGCCTATGGGAAAAACAACATACAGGTTATGGATTTTGGCGGTATCACTGATTTACCGAAATTCTTGGAAATTTTGACAAAAAGCACGAATTTTCCGGAAGTCAAAGCACTGGCTATTGTTCGGGATGCGGAGACAGATGCTAGTAAAGCTATTCGTGACATCCAAAATGCGTTGAAATCCATTAATTTGCCTGCTCCGAAAAATCCTTTTGAACAAATCCGGACAAACTCCCTTTCTATAGAATTCGGTATATTTCCCGGGCAGAAAAATGGCAGCGTCTGGGAAAACGGGACACTGGAAGACCTCTGCCTAAAGACCATATCAAATATTACTCTGCTTCCCCTTGTCAAAGACTGCGTGAACAAAGCTGACGCTCTTCAACAAATCTCCCATAAGCACAAAGCACTTCTCCACACCTGGCTTTCCGTCAATGAGCCCTATATTGGCATGAAAATAGGAGAAGCCGCTCAAGCAGGAGCCTGGAACTGGCAGAGTCAAGCCATGATGCCCTTTAAAAACCTTATGCAAAGGCTAGATAAAGCTGCACGCTAAATCCGGTCCGCTACCTTAAATTTGCTTCCCAACGGGGCGAGCTGGCGAACTGCGTGGCCACATGACGCCGCAGGAGACGCTCCTCTGGAATTATTGTCTGAAGCGTCTTCCTGTGCAGATCTACCGCCAATACGTCATAGAAAGCTATATCGTCGATTTCTTCTGCAGGAAAGCACGGCTCGTCATCGAAGTCGACGGCGCGCAGCATCGCTCTTTGGAAGGTATGAAATACGACGAAAAGCGCAGCAGCCGC
>NZ_JAIJHU010000119.1:0-2341 GCF_022723415.1 Barnesiella sp.
GGTACCAACAAGGACTTTATCATGGCTAAGATTCCACACTTGCAGCATTTCGTTACTGCCGACTTGGATGATGTATGCAAGAACAGCGACGTGCTTGTGGTAACTAATAAGGAAAAGGAATTCGAGGATGTTTTGAAGAATTATCCAAACAAGATTGTCATTGACTTGGTTCGCCAGTGGAAAGAAGTGAACTATGATGGCAAGTATGAGGGTATCTCCTGGGGAGACATCAACCAGAATCATGAAGCTCAGAATGAAGAGCACAAGATGAACTTCAAACAGACTGAGTTCTAAAAGATTTCTAATAAAATAGATTAAATAAATGTAAATAACACCATTTTTGCGACTGCATAGTATGTGAAGTTTTGTATTATGCAAATAATTCCTTAACTTTGCAGTCGCAAATAAAGTATTTGAAAGAATCAGCTAAATTATGAAGAGACCGTATGATGTTAATTTTGTCGCAGACTATGTGATACTCTCACTTAATAGCGATGAGCGCTTCTCGTTGATAAACTTGAAGCTTCAGAAAATCATGTATTATATCCAAGCATGGTCTTTGGGCATCAATGGTGAACCAATGATGAATGCAAGGTTTGAGGCATGGGTTCATGGACCGGTGTGTATCCAATTATATGATCGTTTTAAAGAGAATAAAAATCTGTATTCTTTCATCGAGAAAGAGGATGTTTTGGACTATGATTCTCCAAGCAAAATTGATTTGAAAGATATAGAATTTATAGACTACATTCTTGAGAATTATGCCCAATACAGTGGTGTGCAGATTGAAGCAATGACTCATAACGAAGCCCCTTGGATTAATGCCCGCAAGGGATTTAAGCCAATGGAAAGATGTAATAATGAGATAACAGAAGAGGTAATGAAAGATTATTATGGCAAAAAATACGAATCACTCAAAGCCTAATCTGACTAAGGGACAAGGACAAAACTTGAATGTAAATTTGAATGACAAGGTTAAAAAGCAACGTTTGTCGTTCAGTTTTAGATATTTTCGTCAGATTGCTAACTTTGGTATCACTGGAAAGAATGATGTTTGGATGAGTGGGTTGCTTCAGCAATTGGCTTTGTTGTCAGATAAAGATCCTGAGTCTCTTTTGTCTTCTTATACAGATAGAAAGCAATTACGGCTTCATACATTGGACTTATCGCCAGGAAAGTCTGCATTGTGTATGGCGGATTTTTCTTTTATAGATAAGGAGAATATGCCGGATGGAAAAGAAAATCCCTTTTGGCAAATAGAAATTTCTACAGCCAATGGTAGGATTATTGGTTTCTTTAGTGCTGATCATACTGTTTTTTATGTTGTCTTCTTAGACCCAAATCACAATGCTCAATTGTCTAACTATAGTAACTATAAGGTTAGAAAGATAGAGCCTTGTTCGTCTGAAATTGATGACTTGAAGGCAAGAATAGCCAAGCATGCGAGTCTTGATGCTGCATTAGAACAAGATGCCGAGGATTTCTTGTATGGGGATGATATGTCTTATTTCTGTATGGAATCAGCCATGATTCAACCTCTTCGAAATATGTTGGAAGATGGTTCGTTTGTGGAGAAATTCCAAGAATTTCTTTTGGAAAATCTTTAATTAATAATTTTTTAGTATTTCTTTAGCTTAGTGATAATCATATGTTAGTTATCACTAAGTAACTTATATCTTTTAAAATTTTTGATGGGAACCCTTTTGTGGTATTATAACCGCCTGAGAGCTATGAACTTTCAGGAGGTGAATTGGCGTATTGCCCAAAGACATCTGCAAGGGCAGGAAAAGAAGCTTTATGGTAAGCGTGATGTAGCCGTAACGGCTTACCTTTTCGATAGTCGGCTACAATCTCTGAAATTTGATCCCGATCATGTTGGTCTGAATTTCAAGAATATTGCTTTCCATCTGAATACAGACATTCATATCCTTGGCGGGTATGATTATCAAATATATAAGGAAAGATGGAGTGCAGGATTCCAGACATATAAAGAATGGGGGACGGATTTCAGCTATTCCTTAGGCTATAAACAGAAAGACGAAATAGGTGATGCAAGAACGAATTGGGAATTGAATAGACACTTCCAGTTTGCCTTGTTAGCTAAGGCTTATTATGCTACAGGAGAGGAAAAATATGCAAAAGAGCTAGAAGGGTTGTTCTTGGATTGGAACAAAAAAAATCCTTTTCTCCATGGTATTTCTTGGACTAGTGTGATGGAGATTGCCATACGTTGTATCCAATGGACTGTAGCTTTGGCTTTTCTTCGCAAGAAAGGATATACGCCTAATGGTGCCTTGATCATGGATATGGAGAATGGCATCAAGAATATGGCTTCTTATAT
>NZ_JAIJHU010000120.1:0-2322 GCF_022723415.1 Barnesiella sp.
GAAACGTCGCTCTTAACCGCTGCGCTATAAGGTTGGCGGGGCATCAGAGCCCTCGCCAGTTTTTTGTGCGGGATGAGACCGCAGGGGGTGAAGACTTGCCAAAACAGTTGTGCGGGATGGGACCACCTTGATGTCAACTGGTGATAAAGCAGCTTGAGTCTGGATGAAAAACTGATGTGAATTTACTGCTAATCCCATAAATCCATCAACCTATCCTTCCAGTTCTTTAATGGAGCATGCTGGAGGAGTTCCTTATATACATCTAAGCTGAAGTCCAAAAGTTTAAGGGCATTTTCTTCAATCTCTTGACGAAAAGGAAGAGTCTATGGGTCTATGGTTTCATACTCTTTATCCTTCAGGATAATTGCAAAACCATCAGCATCCGCCTTTGGCAAATTAATACGCACAATGCCATCATTTCGCTTATTGAGAGAAATACTCGTAAATTTAGGACATGGTCGCACCATCATTGTAAAGAAGTGTACCTTCTCTCCTACAAAGCACCCATTTTTCATTGAATGCCAAAAGCCCCGTACCAGCATTTTTCATCCATACCAAACACAAATTTGCTTCTAAAAAACATATATATTGGTAAATCTCTTTTATGTAATGCTACTTTCATAACATCTTTCGTATTTAATTATCAAATCGTTTCTCCTTCTAGGATTTTACGATATTGCTTATAATTATATTTCTCCACCTTATTAGAATCTCCTTTATAATCCATTAACAAGTTCATAGTCTTCTGAGTAATACAATAGTCCAAATACTTACTCCAAAAATTACAAGCATCTTCCAAAGTGTTATTACCTTGACTATCAATTTCTTTAATTATGTTTTGAAGTTCATCCGTTGTAAAAATATCACGAAGTTGGCTACTTTGCTTAACCTCAAATTGGATTTTACCAGTCTCTTTCTGGATAAAGTCAACGGCTTGATACAAATATTTTTTTGGAGTTGAAATTATAGAATCCTTGATAATTTCTTTAGACTCTTTCATTATCACAAAACCCTCTTGACCCAAATCGCTTGGATTGGCATCTTGCAAACAAGCCCACCCTAAATAGAGCACATCTGATGCTGATATTCCCCCCTCGTCAAGTTGTTTTACACCTAACTTTAATCTCTCCAAACAAATATCTTTAAGTTCGTTATTTGTAAATACACAATCCTTTTCTTCTATGTTCATTTCACTTAACTGATAGAGCAACAAATAATGAAGATAATAGCTTGTCGCATTTATATCAGCTTCACTCATTAATATATCTTTAACATACTGCTTATAATCATCTTTGGAGCTGAACTTAAACTTTTTTTGCAGATTGCTCCATTGGTAATAATATAAATAACGGGATGCAAGAAAAAATATCTCCCTATTAATTGTATATCTATAACATATCATACAAAGTTTCAAATATGCCTTCAGTTGATTTTGACTATTTTGATAATTTTCTATTTTCACCAAAAAGTCTTTAATATCAACTTCTATTTTCCGTTCTTTCCAACTTGGGGCAAGTGAGCGTATATCCGCATCTGTAATATTGGACTCCAAGAGTTTATTTATGTCTTCCTGATTGAAACTTGTATATTCCAAATTATAAAAGTAAGTGTTGAAGCTACGTTTCCAATAAATATGTTTTTGACCCTTTTCGTTTAATGATTTCAAATTACCATTAGAACGAGTAGGAAATAACACTCGCATTGCATCATAGTCATCTTTAAATTTGATATTTTCCTTCAATTTTAGAACATAAACATTTTCAGACTTATTATCGGGGTCATCAAAGCATTCCAATGATTTTATCAAGTCATAAAGTTCCTTACGAGCAAATCTCAACAAGGAAATCATTAACACATCTTCAAAATAAACTTCATGCTGGATTGGAAGATAAGATGCACAGAATGTATTCAAAAATCTTTTCACATCCCTCAATGACAGCAAATATCGTTCAACGTACATACTAATTGCCATAAATGATTGTTGAAAATCATTTTCCTTGCAAGCTGTAATTAACCCCTTTTGGGATAGTTTTGTTAATTCTTTCAGAAGTAATGTTGAACGAATTTGCTGATTGCCCTCAGGTAATGCAATTTCCATACAAAAGTACTTATCTGAGAAATTTTGTTTTTGTGGCACATACAAGTTCTTCTCTAAAATGCAATTTATATAATCCTTATCATAAGCTGTAATAAACACTGTATTTACAAAAGCAGCATTCTTTGTAACTAAAGTTTCCCACATAGATAAATCGCTTGTTTCGCAAGCATCGAAATACTGTAACTATTTCTATTACAAGAACTTTCCGGAAATAATAAAAATAT
>NZ_JAIJHU010000056.1:0-18968 GCF_022723415.1 Barnesiella sp.
AGAGCGGCATTTCTTGTTTCAGAATAAGAATGGCTTTGTACACCTCTCCCCTGCCATGTCCCGTAGCATTACGGGGTATCGCAACTTAAAATCGAAACAAGGCAAAAGAGAAATACTCCTCAACCTCTCCCCCTGTGTCACATAGGGGGAGTGCCCAAAGTGCGAGGAGGTTAAAACAAAATTGCAGGACCTTCGATAAGCAGAGCAGATTGGGGAGAACCCGAAGAAACGGTAGTCTCTGAGAAGAGGAGTTAGATTGTACAAAAGTACAATCCCCACTAACTATCCTGAGCCCACGAATAACTTGTCTTATCTATTTCAATCGCTCATACATTCGACCGCTACCCATCTGTTTTTCTCGGCGTAACCGACGAAACGCAATCCGAGGTGTTCGGCCTCCGCTCGAATAAAAGGAATATCTTCCACGTAAAAACCACTCATGAAAATACGTGAGCCACGTTTCATACAGGCCACATAAGCATGCATATCGGCCAGCAATATATTCCGATTGATATTGGCAAAAATAACATCGAACGACTCCTGCTTCAAGGCTTCGATTCCTCCCAAACGGACTTCAACTCCCGATACATGATTCAAACGGATATTTTCAATGGCATTCTCGACGGCAAATTCATCAATGTCAACAGCGACGACGGAAGCTGCCCCCTTCATACGAGCCAAAATACCCAATACAGCCGTACCACACCCCATATCGAGCACCGAGCGACCTGTAAGATCCGATGCCAATATCGCCTGCAACATGAGAGTGGTAGTTTCGTGATGGCCCGTCCCAAAAGCCATCTTAGGGTCTATCAGCACATCGTAACGAGCTTGCGGAACATCGGTATGAAATGTACTATGTATCACGCACTCTTCACCCACGACAATAGGTTTGAAATAATTTTTCTCCCATTCTTCGTTCCAATCCCTCCCGGCAACGAATGTCGCTTCATACGCCACAGATACCCCTCCGATGGGATATTGCGACAACTCTTCTTTAAGTCGTATCTCGTCATACTTTCCCTGAGGGACAAAAGCAGTAACCCCTCGTTCGTCGGGGACAAAACTTTCATAACCGATTTCAGCCAAAACCGCAGCCAAAACATCTGTCGCCATCTCGCTACACGGCTCTACATCGAACCGTACCTGCATATAGTCATTCATAATTGCACTTCTTTTCAAATTATTGTTTTTGTTGCATTGCTTTCAGAGCCCGAGGATAACTCGTATTTTTTACAAATCCATACTCAGGATATTTCTCCATAATCGTCTTGTACATCGCTAACGCCTGCTCATAACGTTCGGATTTCTCATAAACCACCCCGATGGTCACCAACAATTGTACATAAAGCCAATGATGCCCGTTGGTCAAAATATCCTTTTCCATACCCCGGCGAGCTCGTTGATAGCACTCCAAACCTTCCTCTTTATCCCCGCCGAATATTCCCGGCATATAGAACAAAATATTCCCGTACAGAATAGAAACCCAACTATCCCCGGGGGCCAGTTTATAAGCCTCCCGAGCCGACGACAACATACCCGATGCCAACGTAGCTGCACGCATGGGAGAAAGGGCTATTTTCAAACCTATCAAATTGGCATGCAACGCTTTAAACCGAGCATCGTTCGGATACATTTTTCGATAATTCTCAGAAAGCGCCAAAGCGGTTTTCAAATAAGTCTGCGCCTCGTCTTTCTTCTTTTTATCGACCAAATGTCCTACAAGGCCATAATAACCGCACAAAATTTCATGGCGACCCTCCAATGTCCCGCACGACTTATCAGCACTCATTTTTGACAAGACAGCACCCCACTGGGGTATTTTCTGTTGAATGAACAAATCATACAAATTCTCCCGATACTCCGAAAGAGTCTCACCGCATACGGAATTTATCGAAAACACACCCACAAGAAACAGTACACAAACTATACGTCTCATAAATATTACCTTACTTTTTCAGATGACAAAGATAGTGAAAGGTGAGAGCAGAGACAAACGGAAATCACATTTCCAATTTGGCTATGCCGAGCCGCATCCTATCTTCGTATTTACAAAGATAACGAAAGGCGAGTGCAGAGACAAATGGAAATTCCACTTCCGTTTTGACTATGTCGAACAACGCCCTATCCTCATATCTATATACAGAATCGCCTCCTTGTCAAAGGTTATAAAGAATCTGTAATGCCATACATAAGTTGATCCAACAAAATAGGCATATCGCTCGCAGCGATTCCCGAGGAGATCAAATCGGGAGCATCCTGCTTGAAATTAGAAAGAAACTTAGCAGAATCACCGTTGTCCAGCTCTATACTGCGCCGATAATAATCGATAGCCTTTCTGATATGTCCCAAAGAAAACTCCACATGCCCGGCATTGAAATAATCGAGAGAAACCGGTTTATCGTCCAATATCTTCTCATAATACCGCTGCGCCTGTTCTTTTTTACCGACTAAGAAAGAACACCATGCGATAGGACGCCACGCTTTTCCACCTTCGGGATCGAGATAATCCACCTTGAAGTAATATTTAAGCGCCTCTTCATAATCTTTCTGTTCGACATAACAATGCCCTATATTCATCTGTACCGATAAATTTTCGGGCTGTATCTTTTCGGCACGATGATAATACGAAAGAGCCATCTCGGGCTTTTTCATATTTCTGTAACATGTAGCTATGCGTCTAATCGTCCAGAAATTGTCGGGCGAAATAATTTCTGCTTTGAGGAAAGCCTCCAAAGCGTTGGCATAGTCTCCTTTCTTCTGGTAACAAAAACCTATCTTCTGATAAATTTCACTATCCGAATGATATGCCGCCGAAAGCCTTTCGAACAATTCGAGAGCCTCGGCATAATATCCCCGCCGGAAATAATATTCCCCTATGAGGCGCAAACTGTCCGAATCGCTCAATAACGGATTCAAAACAGATACATGCAATAAATTGATATGCCCGGCAAAAGGATCCGTAAACTCGGTTCGACGTATATACAGCTTGAAGAAACGGTACAAATCTTGAATATAACGATTGGATATATTTTCCCGACTTATTTCTTTCTTCATCAATTCCTCTTTTTCCATCTCTTGAACCGCCGCATTCTCGGCACTGAATTGCCCCATCATCAAATCCCTTTGCGACTCGGGAACCTGAGCCAAACTCAAACAAAAAGAATATTTATCCGAATTACACAATAGAGCCGATGCCGAAATCATCTTCTTAAACGTATCTCCACCCTTACCGGACAATACCCCCGACAACGCTGTATGATCGGGATTAAACGGCAAAAACCAATTTTGAATCGACTGGAAAAAAGGGAAACTCTTCAAATGAGAAAACGTACTCATGAAAACATCGGCTCCCTCCATCTGCAAATCGGTCAACTCCTTTAACTTATCGGTAATTCCCGATTTGTCGAGCATCTCCTGCCACTCCGGATTTTCTTCCAGCGCATTGATATCGTTCATCAAGTCTTCTTGACGTATTTTCTTATAAAGCGATGGCCCCAGTTTCATCATTTCGGGAAGCAGCTCTTCATTCATTTTTCTGGTAATTTTTTCAGTCTCTTGACTTTTGATGAACTGCAAGAAAATATTACGAACATCGGTCTTGAATCTCGGTTCTTCACACAATGCATCGAGGCGATTCCGCAAACTCTTCAAAAGAGGCAATCTCTCCCGATAAATATACATGACGATGAGGGCACAACAAAGCGAACGCATCTGTATCTCGGGCGAAGAATGGCGATAACCGTCCAACAGAATGAGCAACTTTTGCTCGTCGAACCGGTGCAATAAGTTCAACAACACAGCCGAAAGAAGAAGCGAAACGAAAGTATCGGGAAAACGATCGGTGAAAAGAGCCTCTCTTAACGACCGGTAATCTTCCTCTGCCGCCGGATAATTGGTCCATATATCCATAAAAAGATTTCCCGCCGTGTCCTCGATACGGTGTTTCAATGATTGAATTTTAGAAAAATCTTGCTCTTGTTCGCCAAGCAACAAAGCCAAAGAAAGATCGTTGATTTCATTATCGCACACATCGAATTGAGACGATAAGGAAATACCCGTTCGGCTGGCCGACGCATATCTCTTCCACCCATAGTATTGAGAAGGAGAAACCTGCCCGGCCAATCGATCCGAAACCCGATCGGTCAACACATAAGCAGACAAAACCAAATGATCGTAAATACTCTTCCGTTCGGGATCCTCGACACCGTCCAACATATATTGTATCATATATCTATACGACGTCTCCATCTCGTTCAACTTGTCCCGGCTTACCCAATCTTGCAACTCGTTTACCAATAAAGCAAGTTTACCGAAAGCGTCTTTCAATCGTCTCTCGGCAAGCAAGCCGTATATATCGTACTGCAATTTCGTTATCTCTGTCGTAATCATCTTTATAAATATAAAATCGAAGTAAATTTAATAGCTTTCCCTTATATAACAAACTTAATTTACAAATAGTGTGCCGGAAAAAGGTTATTTAATTTTTCCCATTCGCCCTACCCTCCTTTCCACAGCTATTTCTCAAATCCACATTTGGGTGTTTACCGACAATTTTCTATCTTTGCAAAACGGAGCGCACAAATAAGCTGCAACCCGCTCCGTTTATTTACGTACCTATTTCACCATTGAAGAAAACTTATATTATGATACAACGAATACAATCGATCTATTTATTACTGACGACGGCTTTAATGGCTGTATTTTTATTTCTTCCGATAGCTCAATTCGATACGACCGATGGCATTTACAGTTTCACGGCACAAGGTATCTCTACCGTAGAAGCTATGACAACTCCTGTACAGGATAGTGCCGCAGCAGTCACACAAACTTCTGTATTTACCCCCACATGGGGAGTATTCGTATTAGGAACCGTAATAGCCGTATTATCGTTTATCACGATTTTCCTATATAAGAACAGACCTACACAAGCGCGTATCTGCATGATCGACGCATTCTTTCTGGTGACTTTCTATATCGTCATCTTTTTGAGCGGTTATACATTCCGCGAAGATCTTTCGGCTTCAAACATATCGTGGACAGCTTATATCGTAATGCCTTTCATCGCCCTCATTCTCGACATTTTAGCCTATAAGGCCATTAATAAAGACGAGCGTTTGGTTCGAAGCCTCGACCGCATACGCTAAACTTTAAGAAGCTGTTTTAAATTTATTCCGAGACAGGGGCGCAATCTGACCGGAACATACCTGCTTGCAATGGTAATATTATTTCTCAATAAATTTAAAACAGCTTCTTAGTTTCTCTTTCAAAAACATTCCCGTATAGGAAGCAGAGCACTCGGCGATCTCCTCGGGAGTGCCGGTACAAACCACGTATCCACCCTCTTTACCACCTTCCGGTCCCATATCGATAACGTGGTCGGCACATTTTATAATGTCCATATTGTGTTCGATGATAACAACGGTATGACCTCGTTCGATAAGCTGGTTAAACGATTTCAAAAGCGTGTTTATATCATGAAAATGTAAACCTGTCGTAGGTTCGTCAAAAATAAAAAGAGTCGATTCCTGTTTCTCGTTACTCAGGAAAAAGGCTAATTTCACACGCTGATTTTCTCCGCCCGAAAGCGTTGAAGAAGACTGTCCTAATTTTATATATCCCAGTCCTACGTCTTGCAACGGCTTCAACCGCTTTATGATACGCTTCTCCTGACTTCCGTTCACCTCCGAAAAAAACTCTATGGCCTGATTGATAGTCATATCAAGCACATCGCTGATGTTCTTGCCCCTATACTCGATATCGAGTACATCTTGCTTATACCTTTTTCCGTGGCACGACTCGCATTCGAGGACAATATCGGCCATGAACTGCATTTCCACAGTAATGGTTCCCTCTCCTTTACACTCCTCGCAGCGTCCGCCCTCGGAGTTAAAAGAGAAATACGAGGGAGAAAATCCCATCTGCTTGGCTCCTTGTTGCTCGGCAAACAGTTTCCGTATCTCGTCAAACGCTTTCAAATACGTAGCAGGATTGGAACGAGTCGATTTACCGATAGGATTCTGATCCACGAATTCGACAGAATGAATTCGATCCATATCGCCCGAAAGACGAGAATACGTTCCGGGCATTTCTCCGCCCTCTCCATAATGCCGAAGAAGAGCCCGATAAAAAACATCTCTGACTAACGACGATTTACCCGAACCACTGACACCCGAAACAACGGTCATAACATGAAGGGGAAACTTCACATCGATCGATTTCAGATTGTTCTGAGCAGCCCCTTCTACTTCGATATATTGATTCCATTTCCGGCGATTTGCAGGCAACTCTATTTTACTCTCACCCGTCAAATAACGCATGGTATAGCTACGAGTCGCTTTGGGTAATCGAGACAAGCCTCCTTGATAAACGACTTCACCACCCAAACGACCGGCCAACGGACCTATATCGATAATATAATCGGCCGCCCGTATAATATCTTCGTCATGTTCGACAACGACAACGGTATTGCCCAACTCCTGCAACTGCCTCAAAACTTTTATCAATAAACCTGTGTCCCGGGAATGAAGCCCTATACTCGGTTCATCGAGAATATATAAAGAACCGACCAAACTGCTGCCCAAAGAAGTGGCTAAATTGATACGTTGGCTTTCTCCGCCCGAGAGAGTAGAAGACAACCTGTTCAAAGTCAGGTAACTCAACCCTACCTCTTGCAGAAAACAAATACGATTCCTAATCTCGGTCAACAATCGTTTCGCAATCAAAGCATCATGTTCGTCGAGTTCGAGACGGTCGAAAAACTCTTTCAACTCGCTAATCGGTAAATTCACAAGCTCTGAGATTGAACGCCCTCCCACCTTCACATATTCAGCCTCAGGTTTCAATCGGCTGCCTTTGCACACAGGACAGATGGTCTTTCCCCGGTATCGGGCGAGCATTACACGATATTGTATTTTATACTGATTGGCTTCAAGCATAGCGAAAAATCCGTCTATTCCCTCGAAATCGCCGGCTCCATGCCATAATATATCTTTCTCCCGGTCGGTCAATTTGAAATAAGGACGATGTATGGGAAAGTGCAAAGAGTCTGCTTGGCGTATCAAATCGTTTTTCCATTCACTCATTTTCTCCCCACGCCAACACATCACAGCATCGTCATAAACCGACAAAGTTTTATTCGGAACAACCAAATCCTCGTCTATACCGATAACCTTCCCAAATCCCTCACAAGTGGGACATGCACCCACCGGATTATTAAAGTTAAACATCAACTCGCTCGGCTCGTTGAATGTGATACCGTCTGCCTCGAACCTTTTCGAAAAACTAAACTCCCGTATTTCTTCGCCGTCATAAACCAGAACGATACACTCTCCCCCACCTTCAAAAAAGGCAGTCTCGACGGAATCGGACAATCGACTGATTGTATCGGTCTCATGCGAAACGCTCATTCGGTCTATTACCAAACGAACAGTGTTGGACTCCGGTAATTCCCCATCGGTCAACAAATCTTCTATGGCTTGGAAACGCCCGTTCACTTCTACCCTCGGGAAACCTTCCTTTTGCAAAATTTGTAAGTGAGTTTTCAAGTCTCGCCCCTCCGGTATAACCAAATTCGTAAGCAAAGCGAAACGAGTTCCATCGGGAAAACCTAAGGCACAATGCACGACATCGTCTACCTGATGCTTCTTAACCAACTCCCCAGACACAGGAGAATAAGTTTTCCCGATGCGAGCATACAGCAACCTCATATAATCATATATCTCGGTCGAAGTTCCCACCGTCGATCGAGGATTCCTTGTATTTACTTTCTGTTCTATGGCTATGGCAGGCGGAATGCCTTTGATATAGTCACATTCGGGTTTACTCATACGCCCCAAAAATTGCCTTGCATAAGCCGACAAACTTTCTACATAACGACGTTGTCCCTCGGCATATAAAGTATCGAAAGCCAACGATGATTTTCCCGACCCAGATAATCCCGTAATAACGATAAAACGATCTCTGGGAATTTCTACATCGATATTTTTGAGATTATTGACTCGCGCCCCTTTAATAAAGATAGAATGTTCAGACATAATTCTAGGAATCTTATAATACCTTTTCTTTTAAACTTTACAAAGATAGCGAAAGGTAAGTGCTGAGACAAACGGAAATTTTATTTCCGATTTGACTATGCCGAACCGCATCCCATCTTCGTATCTACAAAGATAGCGACTTTAACGATACATAATTCAACCCCTATTTATCCTTTATAGTTTTTTGTCAACCGATTAAGCCGAAAATCTTTTTCAAGCAGACTAACAAAATCCCGATTATTTTGTTATCTTTGTATAACCACATTAAAATGTAAAAATTATGAAAGGTCTAAATTTATTGTTTGCATTTCTCGGCGGAGCCGCCGTGGGTGCTGCCGCCGGAATTCTGTTTGCTCCCGAAAAAGGGGTCGATACCAGAGCGCGCATTTGTAAATTACTTCACGACAAAGGAATCCAATTAAAAAAAGAAGATATGGAACACTTGGTCGACCAAATTGCCGAAGAGGTAAAGGGCGGGAAGTAACTCCTCTAAAATGAAGATGAGGATATCAAAGCGTACCGGTTCGTACCTTTGATACTCTCATCTATATTTTTCTCTCCTCTAAAAAACACAGTTATGTTCGATACTCAAAACAACGCTTTCCGAAAACTATTTGAAGAAGGAAAGAAATATATCAATTTACAAATTGACTATGCCAAACTGACAGCTACTGAAAAAATTTCGGTTATACTGGGCATGTCGGTTCTCTTCGCTGTCATCTTGGTGCTCTCTGTTGGAGCCGGCATATATCTTTCCTTTGCACTGGTCTATCTTTTAGAGCCTCTTGTAGGAATCGTAGGAAGCTATGCGATCGTCGGTGCTGTGTTCCTGTTACTCATAGCGATTGTTATCCTATTCAAGAAAAAACTCATATTGGTTCCTATCACTCGTTTTATCTCCAAAGTGTTACTGGATAATGAAAAAACTCCTCTATAAAATGAACGAAAACCATACAAATCAACAAGGGCTGACCCTCGAAGAAATAGCGGTTCATAAACAAGCTCTAAAAATAGCCATCGCCGAACAGCAAAAAAACGTCAATGAAGCCTACCGACAAGTAGTAGCACCGTTCTCAGAGGCGAAATCGGTTTCAGGATATATCGGAGGCCGTTTATTAAATAGCTTCACAATGATCGAAAGTGCTATATGGGGATTCAGACTAATATCACGAATTTTTCGCATATTCCGAAAATTTCGGTAAAGCTCCGTCCACTCTTCATCATCGAAAATCTTTTCTGTACGCTCTATCACACAAAAGCTGCCCAACATCAACAACCGCTCTCATCAACCACATATCCAATTGTTAATCCTCTGTTTCGGTTAAACTATGTTGAAAATCTTCTGTTTATACCATAAACGGCAAATTCGGAATAACTATGAAAAAAAGACAATTGATATGGATCGGTTTGATAGGAGTGATTATGGCAAGCTGCGGCGGAAAATATAAAATCACCGGAAAAACCAATCTTATACCTGATGGAGAAACCATCTTACTGCAAAAACAAAACAACGAACAATTCGAAATAGTCGATAGTGCTACTGTCACTAACGGTTCATTCTCATTCAAAGGAGAACAAAAAAGTCCGACGATAGCAATATTGGTACATTTGAACGACAAACAATCACAAATTCCACCTCAACTGATAGCGTTGGAAAAGGGAGATATTTATGTTACGCTCGATTCTGTCTCTCATATATCCGGGACGCCGTTGAACGACAGATTGCAGATGTATGAGACAAAACGCCGCTCCTACGATACCCGCATACGAAACATTACGAACCGATATCTGAAAGATTATTTATCGGGACAATTATCCGACAGTACTTTTGTAATATTGAAAAAGGCTTTCGATAAAGAACAAAAAGGTCTTGAAACACTCACTCGAAACTATATTCTGGCAAATACCGACAACGTAACTTCTATCTATCTGTTTCTACAAAACAGCTTTTTATTCTCCCCCGAAGAACAGCGAGAGCTAATCGCCCATGCAGCTCCTTCTTTTAAAAAAAATCCGGCGGTAAAAAAAGTTTCCCACATGTTGGATCGACTGAAAAACGTAGAACCCGGTATGCCGTATATCGACTTACCTTTACAGACAATCGAAGGGAAAGAGACTTCTTTATCGACATATATCGACAAAGGGAAATATATTCTCCTCGACTTTTGGGCATCATGGTGTCCCCCTTGTCGAAGACAAACTCCTTATTTAAAACAATTATTCGAACGATATGACAAACGGCAATTCTCCATTGTAGGTATCTCATTCGATACAAACCGGGAAGAATGGAAAGAATATATACAGAAAAACCAAATAAAATGGACACAACTCATAGATCAAAAAGGTTGGGAATCCACCACTATACTTACGTATGCCATACAAGGAATTCCTCACCTCATATTACTCGGACCCGACGGTAAAATCATTTCCAATAATCCTTCGGAAAAACAACTGAGTAACATTCTATCGAACCAACTAAAACAATAAAAATTTCACAACAGAGAATACTATATCGAAATCGATTTTCACATCTTTACCCCCGGATGGACGAACTGACCATGTTTGATTGTCTTTTTCCCATACTGAATAGCAAATACCGGACAACGATGCAAACACCCCAAACACTGCAAACATTGCTCCTTTATCCAAATCGGACGATTATCTCGCATTTCTATTGCACCCATCGGACACTTCTTGGCACACGCCCCACATCCGATACATCGACCTAATGCCACGAAAGGGGCAGTCGATTTCTTTCGATTGCAATAAGTATAGGGAAAAGCGAGCCAGTGAGGAATCTTCCTATTATCAAAATCACCCCGAACTCTGTTGACAACCTTTTCTATAACACGATCTATACACACCTCCGCATCTTTCATAACCTTCTCACATTTCTCTTCATCAGACAAATCAAACATCAATGTATAGGTGTCTACCATTTTGACGATATATCTACCGTCCAAATTTAATCCCTTCTTTCTCAATGCCTTTTCCATCATATAATGGGACTGTCCCGTTATAGTTCCAAAAGTTACGACATGATAGACGAAATGTTGCCCTCGAACACATAAATCTAAGTTACGGATAAATTCCGAGACAATAGACGGCAATCCAAAAAAATAAACAGGAGTCACAAAACCGACCCTCTCTCCGGGCAACAGCTCCCAAGTATATTTATGATTTTTCAGACATTCTGTTATTGAAACAAGAGTTTCACCCGTAACTTCTGCCAACCTCTGTGCAATGTATTGGCTATTACCCGTTGCCGAAAAATAGAAAATCATAATTTTTTTCAGCAAAGATAAAGAGAGGAAAATACTGGACAAAATTTATTTCGGTTGTCAAACCGAATCCTATCTTGAAAGATTGTCAGAAATAATCCAAACGAGATTACAAATAGAAGAAAAAACTATATATTAAAATACCATCTCAAAATATAATATTAAAGAAATAAATAATTATATTTGTTTCTTTAAATATTCTTTTTCTATTATGATGTGGAAATATATATACGCAGCCTTTTTAATGATAGCCTTTACAGCATGTCATACAAATAAAACTCTGGAAAAATCCGACAAGCCAGCCAGCACGGCTAACTATACCTTGCCGGAACATTTGTCCGTCTCCGCTTCTTTTCGCATGTTTTGGGATGCGTGGAACGCCGATCTCCGACAATCCGGCAATAATTTAGAAAAATATGTCCCGTCCGAATTGTTGATAAAAAGATTTTCATTGCACAATCAAAATGGGAATTATCTGTTGACAGGCTACTTACACACGGTTGCCGATTTCAAGGAAGAGAATCTCCTCCATATCGGGGGACATTGTATAAAATATAGCGACTCGATATATAGTTTTGCTATACCATTAAAAATATTACCACAATTCATTACTTTACCGGGAATTACATATATCGAATGTTCCTCTCCGGTACGCAACCGTTAGTTATCAAAGACCATTTAATAATTAAATCGATGAAAAAATTATTACTATCACTTTGCTTAATGGCGACACTCGGCTCATTTCTGTTAAACGCAGAAGAAAAAATGTCTCCATCGACACAAAATTTTTTGAGAAGTTACGAATCTACCTCTACTATCAGCCAACAGGCAAAACTCAAATCGACATACGCAATCAACCAAAACAACGGTGAAATGGCTGTTTCGGCATTTCTCTACCTGGTAGATGAAAATAATCTCGATGGACTCGAAGAAAATCAAGTCATCATCAATGCCCAATACGGGACTATACTTTCCACCAATATCCCGGCAGATAATTTGATTTCCGTGTCGCAACTACCATCGGTAAAGTACATCGAAATAGGACGTCCGGTTCACCAACGAATGAACAACGTTCGTTCCGAACAATTTAGCAATGTAAACAAAATACACGAAGGGACAGGGCTCACCCAAGCCTATACCGGCAAAGATGTTATAGTCGGCATCATCGACGGCGGATTCCAATATAACCATATCAATTTTTACGATACAGAAGGTAAAAATCTGCGTATCAAAAGAGTATGGAATCAAAACCAGTCGGGAACGCCACCCACCGGCTATTATTATGGAACAGAATATACGAATGCCGAGGAAATCATCGCGGCAAAACAGGATTATGCAGCTAGCCATGCTACCCACGTCACGGGAATTGCAGCCGGAGCATATAAAGGAAACGAATACTATGGAATCGCTCCTGATGCAGATTTGGTTCTCGTCAGCTATAACATATCCGACAATAGTAGTAGCAATACAAGCATCACAGACGGTATTAAATATATCTACGACTATGCCGAATCCGTCGGTAAACCCTGTGTCATCAATATGAGCCTCGGGTATCATATCGGTCCGCACGATGGCACTTCCACATTCGACCGTATTTGCGACGAATTGCAAGGAGAAGGCCGACTTTTGGTCGGAGCTTCGGGAAATGAAGCTGAATACAATATACATGCGACAAAAACCTTGAAAAAAGGAGATACCAACATGAAATCGTTAGTCGAATTTGTCTCCAATTGGTATCTCTACGGTTCAATGACAAGTACCGTCGATATCTGGGGAGATGCAGAAAAACAACTATCGGCAAGAGTATTTGTATATGACATTCTAAATAAAAAGGAAGTTTATTCATCAGAATCTTTTTCGACAACCGCAAGTGCCAGTAAAAAAATATCCAATCCGACAGGAGCTGACGGAAATATTTACATATCCACTGCAACCAATCCCTACAATAAAAAAGGGAATATAACTATCGATTTGAATTTATCTTCATTCGACAATAGAAACTATTATATAGGATTCGAAATTTCTGGCCCCGAAGAAACCACAATCAATGCATGGACCGATGCTTACATGTCTTGGCTCTCCAACTTTGGCAATAATGAATTTACGAACGGAGACAATAATTCTACTATGGGTGAAATCGGAGGAACCGGAAAACGAATCATTACTGTCGGAGCTTACACCAGCTGTAATTACATAGATCACAAAAACAGCTCTATGTGGAATAACTCCGGTCAAACCCTTAATCAGTTAGTCTCCTTTTCAAGTTTAGGGCCTACCGCCGACGGTCGTATGAAACCCGATATTACCGCCCCCGGCTCTATGTTAATATCTTCGTTCAATAGTTCCACAAGTAGCAATCGTAACGGCGAAGATTATAACTATGTCGTCAAACAAGAAAATGTAAATACCGTAAACTATTACTACGGTTCGATGGAAGGAACCTCCATGGCCACCCCCGTAGTCACCGGTATTCTGGCTACATGGTTGCAAGCCAATCCGAAGCTCACACCGGAACAAGTCCGTGAAATTCTATCTAATACCGCAACAACCGACAGCTATACCGGAAACATTGCCGGTGTAGGAAATAACCGATGGGGATATGGGAAAATCAATGCATACGATGGCTTGGTATACTGCCTAAACCACTCTGGTATAGAACAGATAGGAACTCCAACCCGGCCGATGGTATACCCCAATCCAGCCACAGACATTTGCTATTTCCTTCTACAAAACGACGATAAAAACGTAAATGTCTCGATTTATACCCTCAATGGAACAGAAATATACTCACGATACATGGGCAATATAAATGCAGGAGAACAAAATCAATTAGATTTGAGCGATCTCGCTGCGGGAATTTACTTTATTCATATCACAGGCGATAAAACCAATATGACGACAAAACTAACGGTTAAGTAAAAATTGTCCTCCACAAAAAGAAAGGGGCGGGAATGTCATTTCCCGCCCCTTTCTTTAATATAAATTCTAATTTAAACCTCTTTTTGAAAAGCAATCCTCTCGTCCCCGTTTGCCAAATAAATAATTCCACAACGGCGAAACCCATGCCGAAGCAATAATTCTTGCATCACCCTATTATCCCGATGAGTATCGATACGAATATTATCGACGTATCGAGAACACCATTCCAAGCAAGCGGAAAAGACCCCTCCCACTTTTCCCGAAGATGCAATCCGATGTATCACACCATAAGGCTTCTCATTCAACCACCCTCCGTCATAAATCACGTTATACGTCGGCTCGGGAGAAAACCCGTAACGAAAGCAGAAAGTGCCCACCACTTCTTTTTGGTCATCTACACAAACAAAGCTGCTATTTGACGAAATATCGGCTTCGAGAACCTCTTCCGAAGGATATCCGCCCGTCCATTGATGCAAGTTTCCGTTCAACCGCATAAACTGTCTGGCCTGCTCGAATATAAACATCACACGGTCCATATCCTCAGGCAATGTATTTCTTATTTCCATCTTCTAAAAAAATACAATTAACCCACTCTATATTTTTACCGACGAGCTAAATCGTCATATAATTTTTGAAGATATGCCTTTCCCTTGTTCAAGTGAATGGCATTACTATCGTTCTGCCCGATCAGAATCGATTGAGACGCACAATCATATACTGCCGCTCCATCTTTATCGACAAATCCGAACCCATCGGGAAAAGCATAAAAAACGAAATGCTCTTTGGTCGAATCCGTAAGATTTTTACTGAACGTAAAATCATCATAAGGAATATGCAACTGAGCTAATAAAGTTGCTGCCAAATCCATTTGCGACAAATATTCATCGACAACCAAAGGGCGCTTTACGGCTCCTCCGGCCCAAACCATAGGTATATGATGACGGACAATATCGTGGTTCTCCACATTTTGGGGATAACGCTTGGCATGGTCGGCGACAAAGACGATAAGCGTATTGTCCCAAACAGGGAGCCTCTTCAATTTCTCTACAAAGTCTCCTACACAGCTATCGGTATAAGCTATCGAGTTCAAATACTTATCCTCCAACCGGTTCATAGGAACATCGAACGGTTCATGACTGCTCAGCGTTAAAAACATTTTCATAAAAGGCTCCCGAGATTGCTCTTTTATCAATGAATAAAACTTTTCGAACGTTACATCGTCTGGAACTCCCCACTTACTCAATCTCTGAGACAAAGGGAAATCACGGTCGCACACGATATTGTCCATACCCATAGAAATAAAATAGGAACGCATATTCGTGAAATCGGCATCGCCCCCATAAAGAAACTGCGTGTCATAACCGGCCTTACGTAAAGATTTCGATATACCCGGAAGCGATTGTGACTTGGCGGGATACTTCATAATCGATGCGGTGGGTTGTGCCGGGTAGCCGCTAAGGATAGAAGTTAACCCTCGATCGGTTCTGAAACTATTGGCATAAAAATTAGTAAACAAAATTCCTTCCGAAGCTATTTTTTCAAGATTGGGCATCACTCCGGGAATCCCACCTAAACTCTCCATAGCTACTCCCGAAAAACTTTCAAGAACGATCAACAACACATTCGGGCGAGCTTTCACCCATTGCAAGCTGTCGGCAGGATATACCGAAGGCCCCCCGCCACGTAAAGGTTCAAAAATAACATCGGCCTTTTCCGGTTCGAAAAAACGATACTGAGATGAAAAGTCTTCCGATTTGGACAATGACGACATCAAACTGAATACCGGATTGATAGCGGCGTGATTAAGCGCCATACGATCACTGAAATAAACCTTGCCCACATTCATGGTCGACACCGTAAACCCGCCTCGAATGGGAATAAAAAGAGAAGCGACAAGCAACAATAAACAAGCAAAGGACAAAATCGATTTCTTAGGTCTTTGCCAAGAACCCGTTTTTCCTGATAATCTCCACATGGGCCACAACAACAGAGCGGCATAAACAAATATAAGAAAGACAATCAGTACAGTTTCCCATGCCGGAATACTGGCGACAGCATCGGCCGGGGACGTGAGATAAAAAAGAGGCGTGGCATCTATCCTAAATCCCCAATAGCTATACAGCACGGCATCGCCCAACGTTATGGCAGCCACCACGAACGAAACAATAGCAAAATAAACACGATACACCGGAATCCACCATTTCTTCTGTAAATACACCGTTGCCACGACAAACAATGCAGGTATGGCCGTAAGATAAGCCGCCATAGAAAAATCCAATGGCCGCCCGTTCCACATCACAGAAAACCACTCCATTAACGGAATCTTACCGTAAATATCCCAATGAAACAACATGAATAGAGGTTTCTGCAAAACAAACATAACGAAAAACCAAAAATACACGGCTATCAGAAAGAGGATACGTTTCTTCATATTTCTGTCATTTTACGGAGTGTAAAAGTAATATAAAAAAGAACGGCAAACTCGAAATACATGTACGAATTACTTTGTTTAATATTTATTAAGTGTCGAAGATTAGTTAGAATAATTATAAATCGTGACCTTTGTTTATAAATAGAAATTACATTACATAATACAGTAGAAATGAAAAAAATTTTATTATCTGCCTTAACTGTTTTTACAATCATGGCACAAGCTGCTAATCCTTTTTTCGGGACTTATAAAACGCCCCACCAAACTGTACCGTTCGACAAAATAAAATTGTCGCATTACGAACCGGCTTTTAAAAAAGCCATAGAAGAAAATCAGAAAGAAATCGACGCGATTGTCAATCAACGTTCGATGCCCACATTCGAAAACACCATCGAAGCGCTCGATCGAAGCGGTCAAATGCTAAACCGGGTCGCTAGTGCATTTTTCGCTTTACTGAGCGCCGAAAGCAACGACGAAATGATGGAAATCTCCCAACGAGTACAACCCATGCTTTCGGAGCACAGTAACAACATCAGCTTGAACGAAAAACTTTTCGACCGCATCAAGTTCGTTTATGACCGTCGTGACCAGCTCGATCTCACGCCCGAGCAAAAAACACTCCTCAAAGAGACCTACGAGTCTTTCGCTCTAAGCGGAGCCGAATTGAAAGGTGAAGACCGGGAACAATACAGAAAATTATCCTCGGAACTAAGCCAACTCACACTCACATTCGGACAAAATGTTTTGAAAGAAACCAATCTTTTCAGCATGATGCTCTCCGAGAACGATTTGGAAGGACTCCCCCAAAGCGCGCGAGATGCCGCTGCGGCACTGGCAAAGAGCAAAGGGAAAGAAGGATTTATGGTCAATCTCTCCTATCCCAGTTACAGCGCTTTCATGAAATATTCTTCTCGCAGAGATTTAAGAGAAAAACTGTATCGCGCATACAATTCACGTAATCTGTCGGGCGAATACAACAACATTCCCGTCTTAAAACGTATCGCCGAAGTGCGACTCGAAATGGCAAAACTTTTCGACAAGCCCAACTATGCAGAGTATAAACTCCAACGCACTATGGCCGGTAACAGTGCCAACGTCTACAACTTGCTGAATCAACTGCTCGATGCCTACAAACCGGCAGCCCTGCAAGACGTTAAAGAAGTCGAAGGTTTCGCCATCGGAAAAGAAGGGAAAGACATAACCCTAATGCCGTGGGATTTCAGTTACTATTCCGAACAACTTAAACACATCAAATACGACCTCAACGATGAAATGCTACGCCCCTACTTCGAAGTAAACAATACGATAAAAGGAGTATTCGGGTTAGCCACTCGCCTATACGGATTACACTTTACAAAAAATCCTAAAATCCCGGTATATCACCCCGAAGTCGAAGCATTCGAAGTAACCGACAATGACGGGAATTACGTGGGAGTTATATATACCGACTTTTTCCCCCGCGACGGGAAACGAGCCGGAGCTTGGATGACAGAGTTCAAAGGACAATGGAAAGAAGAAAACGGAAAAGACAGTCGTCCGCATGTAACGATTGTCATGAACTTCTCTCGCCCTACGTCGGATACTCCCGCCCTATTAACTTACGACGAAGTAGAAACATTCCTACATGAATTTGGACATGCTCTGCACGGATTACTTTCCGACGTCACTTACGCTTCGCTTTCCGGGACAAACGTATATCGCGATTTCGTGGAACTTCCTTCACAATTCAATGAGAACTATCTTTCCGAAAAAGAATTTCTCGACAGCTTTGCAGTCCACTACAAAACCGGTGAAAAAATTCCGGTCGAATTGGTGGAAAAAATTAAAAAGTCCAGTCAATACCTTGCTGCCTATTCTTGCGTACGTCAATTGACTTTCGGGAACCTCGATATGGCATATCATACAATCACTGCCCCGGTAGACGACGCTATCGCTTTTGAAAAAGCCGCTATCGATAAAACATTAGTATTACCCGATGTAGAAGGTACACTCATTGCACCTCAATTCAGTCACATCTTTTCGGGTGGTTATGCCGCAGGATACTACGGCTATAAATGGGCCGAAGTTCTTGATGCCGATGCATTCTCCGTATTCAAGGCTAACGGCATTTTCGACCCGGTTACAGCCACATCATTCCGCGACAATATCTTGAAGCGGGGCGGTACGGAAAATCCCATGATTCTATACAAACGCTTCAAAGGAAGCGAACCCACGATAGATGCATTAATGCGGCGTGACGGAATCATTAAGTAAAGCCAACGAGCAGATCGTTCACAAAAAAAGGAGCTCTGTACAGAGCTC